>JAEWWF010000287.1 GCA_023396465.1 Pseudomonadota bacterium | reverse complement strand
GTGCTGGACGGGCTGACACCTTTCGTGCCGCTGCCGCGCCAGGGCGTGGAAGGATTGCGCGTCCATCGTCTGGCGGAGCATCCGGTCTTCGATGGCGTGACCAGCGAGGACCTGACGTTCCGGCGCGGTGTCGCCGGATTTTACGGGCGTGGCTACAACCCGCCACCGGCGGGGGCGGAGGTGCTCAACGGGCTCGGACCCGATCGCGCCCCCATCGACTGGGTGTGGCGACGGCCCGGTGGGGGCCAAGTGTTCTGCCACTCGGGCATCGATCTGTGGGTCTTTGCGGTTGATCCGACCTCGGCGGCGCGCCTGACGCCGCAGCTGATCCACTGGCTCACCCAGGACGCGGAGGTCTGACCATGCGCTCCATCCTCGCCCTTCATGGCGGCACCTATTTCCATCAGGTCTCCTACACCGATCCGACGCTGCGGCCCTGGCTGAGCCGGGTGGTGCATGTGCGCCATGCGGCCGATGGCGATTTCGACGCCGCCGACATCGTGCTGCTGCCCTGCCGCGTCGACCCCGACCTGATGCTTCCCCACGCCGGCCGCATCGCTGGCGTGCTGGAGCGCGGCGGCACCGTGGTGGCGCTGGCGACCGAAGGCGCCCAGGAGTTCCTCCCTGGCGTCACCTGGAGCCCGCGCGAGGTGAATTTCTGGTGGTGGGTGGAAGACGGCGCCGAACCCGGCATCACCGTCACCCGGCCGCAGCATCCGATGTTCACGGCGGTGGCGCCGCAGGACTGCATCTGGCACTACCACGGCGTCTACACGCCGCCCCTCGGTGCGGAGTCGTTGGTCGAGGCGGCCGACGGCGGCTGCATCCTCTACGATGACCGGGTGACGACACCGGGGCGGTTGATCGTCAGCGCTCTCGATCCGCTGTTCCATCACGGCAACCACTTCATGCCGGCCGCCTCGCGCTTCATCACCGCCCTGCTGCCGTGGCTGGCGCAATCGGAGGATGTCGCGGCGGCATAGGGTCGGCGGGAAATCCGTCTCACGCCCGATCGCCACGCCGACCGCCGTCGGCTCGGGAGTTGGCGCAACGGCGTCAAGGCTATATAGTCAAGCGCAGGGCTCTGGTATATGGCCGTGGGAAGCCGCAGCACCCGATTTGTTGTCCTATGGGAGGGATACATTCATGAAGAAGACTCTGATGGCGGTGGCCGTCGCCGTTGCGAGCATGGTGGCGGCGCCGATGGCGCATGCCGAACAGTTCATCACCGTGCTCACCGGTGGCACCTCCGGCGTCTACTACCCGTTGGGTGTGGCGCTGTCGAAGGTCTATGCCGATGCCATTCCGGATGTCCGCACCAGCGTGCAGGCCACCAAGGCCTCCGTCGAGAACCTGAACCTGTTGCAGCAGGGCCGTGGTGAAGTCGGCTTCTCGCTGGGCGATTCGGTCGCCGATGCCTGGGCCGGCAACGAGGAAGCGGGCTTCCGCAACAAGCTGGAAAAGCTGCGCGGCCTGGCCGCCGTGTACCCCAATTACATTCAGATCGTCGCCCGCAAGGACAGTGGCATCGCCACGCTGGCCGACCTGAAGGGCAAGCGCGTCTCGGTCGGCGCGCCCAAGTCGGGCACCGAACTGAACGCCCGCAAGGTGTTCGGCGCCGCCGGCATGACCTATGACGACTTCGGCAAGGTCGAATACCTGCCGTTCGCCGAAAGCGTCGAGTTGATGAAGAACCGTCAGATCGATGCCACCCTGCTGTCCGCCGGTCTCGGCGTTTCGGCCATCCGGGATCTTTCCTCCGTCACCGACATCACCATCGTCTCGGTTCCGGCCGAGGTGGTGGAAAAGATCGGCGAGCCGGTGTTCATCTCCGAGAACGTTCCGGCCGGCACCTACAACGGCGTCGACCAGGACGTCCCGACGGTCGCCATCATCAACTTCCTCATCACCCACGAGGATGTTCCGGAAGAGGTCGTCTATCAGATGACCAAGCAGATGTTCGAGAAGAAGGGCGAACTGGTGTCCGCGCATTCCGCGGCCAACGGCATCGACCTCGCCACCGCCGCCAAGGGCATGCCGCTGCCGCTGCATCCGGGCGCCGAGCGCTTCTATAAGGAACAGGGCGCCCTGTAACGGGGTGCGCCTGATCCGCATGTGATGGCGGCGGCCCGGCAACGGACCGCCGCCTCCTGCTTTCCGACCGCGGCCTGTTGTCCGTGGTCAGAGCCTTCCCGCCGATCCCGCTGCCCGCAGCCCTAAAGAGCACGGAACCGACAGTCCATGTCCACCGGGAGCCCCACCGAGCCCGTCACCCCCGCCGAACGCGAGGCCGACGCCGGCGTCATGCACATCAGCCTGGGGGAGCGCACGTCGTTCCTCGGCAAGCTCATCTTCGTCATCGCCATCGCCTTCTCGACGTGGCAGATACTCACCGCCGCCGGCATCATCGCCCAGAGCACGCTGGTGGTCCGTTCGGTCCATGTCGGCTTCGTGCTGCTGCTGACCTTCATCCTGACGGCGCGCATGCGTACCAGTCAGGGGGTGCAGTTCTGGTTCGATGCCCTGCTGGGCGCCACCGGCTTCGTGCTCGCCTTCTATCACTGGGTGTTTGAAGGCGACATCATCTGGCGCTCCGGCGACCCCAACCTGACCGACATCATCGTCGGCTGCGTCACCGTCGTGCTGGTGTTCGAGGCGGCCCGTCGGGTCATGGGCATCGCCCTGCCGATCATCTGCGCCCTGTTCCTCGCCTATGCGCTGCTGGGCGAATACCTGCCGAGCCCGCTCAATCACCGCGGTTATTCCTTCTCCCAGGTGGTGGATCAGATGTACCTCGGCCACGAGGGCATTTTCGGCATTCCCACTTACGTGTCGTCGACTTACATCTTCCTGTTCATCGTCTTCGGCTCGTTCCTGGAGCGCGCCGGCATCATCAAGCTGTTCACCGACATCTCCATCGGTTCGGTCGGCCATACCCAGGGCGGTCCGGCCAAGGTGGCGGTGGTCAGTTCGGCGCTGATGGGCACGGTGAACGGTTCGGGCGTCGCCAACGTGGTGACGACCGGCCAGTTCACCATTCCGATGATGAAGCGGTCGGGGTTCCGTCCCGCCTTCGCCGGCGCCGTCGAGGCCACCGCCAGCATGGGCGGCCAGATCATGCCGCCGGTGATGGGCGCCGTCGCCTTCATCATGGCAGAGACGCTGAACGTCGCCTACGTCGAGGTCATCAAGGCCGCCATCATCCCGGCCATCCTCTACTTCGGCGCCGCCTTCTGGATGGTGCATCTGGAGGCCGGTCGCCTGGGCCTGCGCGGCATGTCGAAGGACGAACTGCCGAGCGTCAGCAAGGCCATCGCCGGCAACTGGTATCTGCTGCTGCCGCTGGCGGTGCTGGTGTTCCTGCTGTTCGCCGGCTTCACGCCGCTATTCGCGGGCACCGTCGGCCTCGGGTTCACCGCCATCATCATCATGGGGTCGGCCCTGTCGGCGCGGTTCCGGGTGATGGCACTGCGCTATGTGTTCTGGATCATCATCGGTGTCGTCGGCTGGCTGGCCTATGACAACAACATGCTGCCCTACATGCTGCTCGGCACCGTCGCCGTGCTGGTGGGCGGTCTGTTCCTGGTCAAAGGCGGCCGTGAAACCCTGCGCATCTGCCTGGAAGCCTTGGGCGAGGGCGCCCGCAACGCCTTGCCGGTGGCGGTTGCCTGCGCCCTGGTGGGGGTCATCATCGGCACCATGACGTTGACCGGCGCCGCCACCAACTTCACCCGCGTCATCGTCGCCGTCGGCGAGAACAACCTGTTCCTGTCGCTGGTGCTGACCATGCTGGCGTGCCTGATCCTCGGCATGGGCATCCCGACCATCCCCAACTACATCATCACCAGTTCCCTGGTCGGGCCAGCGCTGGAGAACCTGGGCGTGCCGCTGATCGTCAGCCACATGTTCGTGTTCTACTTCGGCATCCTGGCCGACCTGACGCCGCCGGTGGCGCTGGCTGCCTTCGCCGCCGCGCCCATCGCCAAGGCACCAGGGTTGAAGATCGGGTTGCAATGCCTGCGCATCGCCATCGCCGGCTTCGTGGTGCCGTACATGGCGGTCTATACCCCGGCATTGATGCTTCAGGACGGCGGTCCCATGGCGGAGGCCATCGGCTATTGGCCGGCGGTCGCCTATGTGGTGTTGAAGGCGGTGATCTCGGTTGGCCTGTGGGGCGCTGCCTCCATCGGCTTCCTGTTCGTCCGCATGACCTGGTGGGAACGCCTGTGGGCGGCCGGCGCGGCCTTCACGCTGGTTGTGGCGCTGCCCATCACCGATGAGATCGGCTTTGGGCTGGCGCTGTCGTTCATTGCCTTCCAGGTGTTCGTCCGCCGCCGCCAGCAGCAGAGCCCCGGCGCGGTGGCATGAGCGCGGCGGCTGCCGCCCTCTGCATTGGTCTGCTCGGCACCGCCGCCCCCGTGGCGGCGGTGCCGGCGCCGGCCTTCACCCTTAGCTGGACCCATTCGGTGGAGAAGGTGGTCTGGCGAGAGTCCTACGTCCTCCACCCCGACGGGCTGCACCTGACGGAAGCCGCCGTGCAGGGAACCGGCGCCGGGATGGAGCCTCCGCCGGAGGCGCGCCGGGTGGACGGCTGGTACGTCTACGCTCCGGACCGCATGGTGCCTGAAATCGTCATTCCCGACAGCGCTTTCACCGCCGCCATGACCCTTTGCGCCGCTGGCCGCTGCGCCCCGGTGTCGACCTGGGCGCAGCGGGCGGTGGCGGACGTGAGGCCGGTGCGGCTGTGGCCGTGCGACGGCTGATTTTCCGCTGAACCCTGCCGGCTGGCAGGGGCGCCCCCTGGGAGCGGCGGGCAAGGTGGCGAGGTTCCGACCCATTCCGTGGAGTCCTCGCCGTGACCAAGACATCCGACCTGCCGCTGAAGCCGGCCCGTTATCCCCTTTCGGACGGTATCGGGCCGTGCTACCCGCCGCCGTTGGCACGGCGGCGCCTCGCCGCGCCTGTCCCCGTCATTCCGGCGGTCGCCGTGCAGGCTCTGGCGGAGTTGCCACCCGACCCGCCGACGCCGGCCGCGTCGTCATCAGTGCGGGGGCAGATCCGGCGAATGCTGCTCGCCGTTTCCGACGAGATCGCCATGAGCGAGCCGCTGTGGCCCATCTATCAGGCGATCATCATTCAGATGCCGGCCACCAGCTTCGTCGTGCTGGTGCAGCAGCAGGCGCGCATCCTCGTCGCCCAGTGGCTGGCCCTTCAGGAGCCGGCGGTTGCCGACCGAGTGACCCTGGTCGACTGGCAACAGAACGAACACGGCGAGCCGCCGCTGTCGGGCTGGGTGCAGGATCCGTTCATCCCGGCTGTGTTCGGTGGCGAACAACCACCCATTCAGCTTCTGATGCCGCAGAACGGCGTTCCGGCGGTGCCGACCCAGCTTGCCGCCGCCAACCTCGGCTTCGCGGCGTATCAGGCGCCGGTGGCGTTTGAAGGCGGCAATCTGTTGTTTGGTATCGGCCGCTACTGTATCGGCCTCGACACCATCGACGAGACCCGGGCGCTGATCACCGACGGCACCATTCCGCAGCCGCCGGAAGGGGTGAGCATGGACGGCTACATCAACACTCTCTATCACCGCTATGTCGACGGGACCCGAGCCCCGTACCGCATCGGACGTCCGGAGCTAACCTATCCCGAGGAGCAGTGGACCGAGGTGGAGATCGAGGGGCAGATGTTCGACGAGGTGTTCTATCTCGGCAACAAGGCGGGCACCCATCAGCCGATCTTCCACATCGACATGTTCCTCACCCTGCTCGATCAGGACGAGGAGGGGGATCCGCTGGTGTTGCTCGGCAGTCCGATCCAGGCGCAGAACCTGATGTACGGAACGGTGGATACGCCACCGCAGGCCCTGGCGGATGGCTTCAACGCCATCCAGACCCAATTGGAGGGCCACGGCTTCGTGGTCCGGCGCAATCCACTTCCCCTCATCTACATGGACTTCCCGCCGGAGGAGGGCGAGGACGACGCCCGGCCGCAGAGACGGTGGTTCTTCGCTTCCTACAACAACTGTCTGGTGGAGGTGACGGAAACCTCAAAGACGGTCTGGATGCCAACCTATGGCTACGGTGCTTGGGAAGAGCAACTGGCGCCCGTTGATGCCGCCAATGAGGCGCTTTTTCAGGAACTCGGCTTCACCGTCATCCGCATGCCGGATTGCACCATGCTGGCTTGCGACGGTGGTGCCCTGCACTGCATCACCAACTACCTGCAACGGGGATGATTCTTGCCGCCGGCGGCCGCGCCCTTGCGGCACGTCGGTGGCAAGGGCGTGGCCGGCGGTCGTCAGCGGATGACCCTGCCGGCGTCCTCGTCCCACCGCCAGGGAGGCGGGTCGTTGGCGAGATCGACGGCGCCGACCCAGTGTTCGGGGGTGGTCGAGTCCAGCCAATCGGCGAATCCCGCCAGCAGCGCCTCGCCATGGCGGGTGGGGGCGAGGCGTCCCTCGCCGTCGCGTTCCAGGGCGGGGCGGGGGGCGTGCTCCAGTCGTCGCAGCACCGCATCGAACATCAGATCGCCGAGGAAGGGCAGGGGGTCGATGTCCTGCACGGCGCGGAACAGATCGGCTGGCGGCGCGGCCCGATAGGCGGCGGCGCGCAGGGTGAGGCGCTCGGTGAGCGACAGGCCGTCGCGGGTCCACGGCAGTTCCTGCAAGTGCCGACGCAGAGCCGGCGCGAGGAACGGCAACTCCGGCACGCCGGCGGCGGCCAGTTCCGCCACCTCGGCCGGATCGGGAGAGCGGAAGGCGTTCCAGGCGGTGGCGGCGGCTGTCAGCATGGCCTCCGTCACCGGTTGCGCCGTCGGCACCAGGGCGGCCAGATGCTCCGGTTGCAACTGGCCGAGGCCGATGAAGCGGTCCACCGCCGGATGGCGGTCGAGCGTCACCAGTGCCATGGTGCCGCCGGCCTTCTGCGGATTGCGGCGGAACCACGCCAGCAAGCGGATCAGGCAGGCTTGATCATAGAGGTCGTGCTCGAACCATAGCAGCAGGTGATCGCGGTCGCGGGCCTGTTTCAGACCCTCCCACTCGGCCAGCAGCTTGCGGCGGGCCTCGCCGAAGGGCATGCCGTATTCGCGGGTGATGAAATGGGCGCGGCGTTCGATCAGCGCATCGCCCGAATCCACCATGCCCGGCGGCAGTGGCCCCTGGCAGACCGGATCGGAGAACTCCAGGTAGTCACCAGCGATACCGCCGGCCACCAGTTTGTCCCGAATGTCCGACCCACAACGGATATGTAAGGTAGCGGGCGTGATCATCCACGCCTCCGGCTCTGTTGACGGAAACTGGGTCCGACAAACGGACCCGGATGCCTCACACCCTACCGGATAAGCCCCCACTGTGAAAAGGCTCTAAATTTACCGGGGATTATTGCATTGCATTATCCACAACTTTTGAATGAACGGTGATCGGTGCCGTTTGACTTACTTCTTGCGGCTTGCTGCCTTGGCGAAAGCCTCCGCCAGCGCTCCGCCGAAAGCCCCCTGCGTGGCCGCTTCCGGCTTGGCGCCGCCACTCCGGCCACCACCCCCACCGCCGCCGGAGCGGTTGCCACGGTCACGGCCGCCGCCGCTGGTTCCACCACTGGCCGGGGGCGTACCGCCGCCGCCCGGCTTGCGTTCGGCGCCGGGTTCGTCGGTGAGGCGCATGGTCAGGCTGATGCGCTTGCGCGGCAGGTCGACCTCCAGCACTTTCACCTTCACGATGTCGCCCGGCTTCACCACTTCGCGCGGATCCTTGACGAAGCGGTCGGCCAGGGCGGAGACGTGAACCAGCCCGTCCTGGTGGACGCCGATGTCGACGAAGGCGCCGAAGTTGGCGACGTTGGACACGACGCCTTCCAGGATCATGCCCGGCTTCAGATCCTTCATCTCCTCCACGCCCTCCTTGAACTCGGCGGCGCGGAATTCCGGGCGCGGGTCGCGGCCGGGCTTTTCCAGTTCCTTCAGAATGTCGGCGACGGTGGGGACGCCGAAGGTGTCATCGGTGAAGCGTTCCGGGTCGAGCGAGCGCAGCAGCTTGGCGTTGCCGATCAGTTCCGTCACCGGCGTGCCGGTGGCCTCGACGATCCGCCGCACCACCGGATAGGCTTCCGGGTGGACGGCGGAGCGGTCGAGCGGGTCGGTGCCGTTCATGATGCGCAGGAAGCCCGCCGCCTGCTCGAAGGCCTTGGGGCCGAGGCGGGGCACGTCCTTCAGCTGCTTGCGGCCGGTGAAGGCGCCGTTCTCGTCGCGCCACGCCACGATGTTGCGGGCCAGGCTGTCGCCCAGGCCCGACACCCGCGCCAGCAGCGGGACGGAGGCGGTGTTGACGTCGACGCCGACGCCGTTCACGCAGTCCTCCACCACCGCATCCAGGGTGCGGGCCAGCTTGGTCTGGCTGACGTCGTGCTGGTACTGGCCGACGCCGATGCTCTTGGGGTCGATCTTCACCAGTTCGGCCAAGGGGTCTTGCAGGCGGCGGCCGATGGAGACGGCGCCGCGCAAGCTGACGTCCAGCTGCGGGAATTCCTTGGCGGCGAATTCCGAGGCGGAATAAACCGAGGCGCCGGCCTCCGACACCATCACCTTGGTCAGCTTCAACTGCGGGAACTTCTTCATCAGGTCGGCGGCCAGACGGTCGGTTTCGCGGCTGGCAGTGCCGTTGCCGATGGCCACCAACTCGACGCCGTGGCGACCGCATAGGGCGGCCAGGATGGCGAGCGACTCGTCCCACTTCTTCGCCGGCTCGTGCGGGTAGATGGTCGACGTCTCCAGCAGCTTGCCGGTCTGGTCGATCACGGCGACCTTCACGCCGGTGCGGAAGCCGGGGTCGAGCGCCACCGTCGGCCGCATGCCGCCGGGGGCGGCCAGCAGCAGGTCGCGCAGGTTGCTGGCGAACACTCGGATGGCCTCTTCCTCGGCGGCCTCGAACAGCCGGCCCATGAGGTCGAGTTCGATGTGCAGGCTGATCTTCACCCGCCACGCCCAGCGGGCGCACTCCACCAGCCAGCCGTCGGCCTTGCGGCCCTGGTCGACGATGCCGAAGCGGCGTGCCACCTTGTCCTCGAAGTGGCCGCGGCCCGGTCCGCCGTCGGCGTCGTCGATGGTCAGGGTCAGCTGCACCACCTCTTCCTTGCGGGCGCGGAACATGGCCAGCGCCCGGTGCGACGGCACCTTGGCGACCGGCTCCGCCCAGTCGAAGTAGTCGCTGAACTTGGCGCCGTCCTTCTCCTTGCCCTCCACCACGCGGGATTTGAGTCGGGCGGTGCGCCAGACTTCCTCGCGCAGGGAGCCGACCAGTTCGGCATCCTCGGCGAAGCGTTCCATCAGGATCTGGCGGGCACCTTCCAGGGCGGCCTTGGTGTCCTCGACGCCCTTCTCGGCATCGACGTAGCCGGCGGCGGTGGCCTCGGGATCAAGGGTCGGATCGGCCAGCAGGGCATCGGCCAGCGGCTCCAGCCCCTGCTCGCGGGCGATCATCGCCTTGGTGCGGCGCTTGGGGCGGTAGGGCAGGTAAAGGTCTTCCAGGCGCGCCTTGCTGTCGGCGGCCTCGATCTGGCCGCGCAGTTCCGGCGTCAGCTTGCCCTGTTCCTCGATGGACTTGAGGATGGTGCCGCGCCGGTCCTCCATCTCCCGCAGGTAGCGCAGCCGCTCGTCCAGGGTGCGCAGCTGGGTGTCGTCCAAGCCGCCGGTGGCTTCCTTGCGGTAGCGGGCGACGAAGGGGACGGTGGCGCCCCCGTCCAGCAGCTCGATGGTGGCGGCGACCTGCGCCTCGCGCACGCCAAGGTCGGCGGCGATGATCTGGGAAATGGAACGGGTCACGCGGCGGCTCTCATGGCTGTTGCGGCGGATGCTGGCCGCTGTGTAGCGGAGGATAGCGGCAAAAACCAGTCTTGACCTGCCGCGACGACGCGACCTTGCGTGCGGTCGTGCTACCGCCGGTTTCTGCAACCCCGCACGGGAAGGGGGCGTTTTCCAGCCGCACGAGGCGCGGACCGACGCGCCGCAGGAAAAGTCCCAACACCGGGGGTTTCATGGGCAGCGAAAGCCTTCATGCGCCGCGCGAACGCCTGTCGCGCCGGACGCTCACCATCCATCACGCCATCGTCTCGATCATGGAGGAGCTGGAGGCGGTCGACTGGTACCGCCAGCGCGCCGACGACTGCGAGGACGCCGAACTGCGCGAGATCCTGCTGCACAACATGCGCGAGGAGATCGAGCATGCGGCCATGGCGCTGGAATGGCTGCGTCGCCACGACGCCGACGTGGACGCCCAGTTCCGCACCTATCTGTTCACCGACAAGCCGATCCTGGAGGTGGAGGAGGAGGCCGAGGGCGACGGCGGCGAGGCCCGCGATGAGGGAGAGTGGGGTGACGGCGGGGCATCCCTTGGTGCCGTGCGGCGGCGGACGGTGGGATCGCTGAAGGGCAAAGGAAGGTGACCATGGACATGCTCAACCGCCGCCAGGCCCCGCTCGACGTCACGCTCTGGGATGCCATCGACGAAGCCGCCCGCGAGGCCGCCGCCGCCATGCTGACCGCCCGGCGCTTCTTGGAAACCGAAGGCCCCTACGGGCCCGGACTGACCTCCATCGAGGTCGGCAACGACGGCTTTTGCCGCGCCGTCGGCGACGACGAGGCTGGCGCGGTGGTCAGCCGGGCGGTGTCGGTGCCCATGCTGCGCAAGCGCTTCCGCATCTCGACCCGCCGCATCGTGGCGGCCACCGAGCATGGCCAGCCGCTCAATCTGGCGCCGGTGGAGGATGCCGCCGAGGCCATGGCCCGCCGCGAGGACGAATTTGTCTATTACGGCAACAAGGATTTTGGTCTGGAGGGTCTGCTGACCGCCACCGGTCGCCGCACCGTCACCGCCGGCGACTGGGCGGTGGTGGACCGGGCCTTGGAGGACGTGGTGAGGGCGGTGACCCTGCTGGACGACGCCGGTTTCCCCGGTCCCTATGCCATGGCGCTGTCACCGGCGCTCTACAACCAGCTGTTCCGCCGCTATGAAGGCTCCGACCTGCTGCAACTGGAACACCTGAAGCGGGTCTGCACCGCCGGTATCTTCAAGGCGCCCATCGAGGGCGGCGTGGTGGTGGACGAACGGGTGGGGCCGATCATTCTTGGTCAAGATCTGATGGCCGGCTACATCGGCACCGATGGCATTCACCACGATTTCTTCCTCAGTGCCAGCATGGTGCTGCGCCTGGACGACCCCGAGGCCATCTGCACCCTGGAGCCGGCTGGGACGGCGGCCTGAGCACGCCGCCCGCGCCGCCATGCTCCCGCCCCGCCGTCGGGTTCAGCCAGCGGCGGCGGCGAGGGGGCGGCGGGGCAGCAGGCGGATAACGGTTTCGCGCACGAAGGCCGGCTCCACCGGCTTGCCGAGCACGGCATCGAACCCGAGCGCCAGGGCGTGGCTGCGGATGCCCGGCTCGCCGGTGACCATCACCACGGGAATGTCGGCGCAGCCCGGCAGGGAGCGCAACGCTTCCACGAACGTCAGGCCGTCAAGCGATGGCATCTTGTAATCGACCACCACCACGTCCGGCACCGCCAGCGCGCAGTGGGTAAGGGCGTCTAGCGGGGTCTGAAAGGCGATGGCGCCGACCCCGGCGACATGATTCACCAGATGCTTCAGTAGAAGCCCGCTGACCAGGCTGTCATCAACGATCACGACGCGATACATGTCTCGGCACTCCCATCCCCGCCTCAGGCGGAGCGGAGGCGATCCTCCACAGCCGCGCGGCTTTGTTGCAATGTGCGGTGCAGATCGGCTGCGAGGTGCGGAATGACGTCCGCCGGTCCTGCCGCCGCTGCCGCCTGAAGCCGATGTGCCACCGTCGCCAGAGCCCTTAGACCAAAGTTGGAGGCGCTGCCCTTGAGGCTGTGGGCGGCATATTCCACCTGGTCCAGGTCTCCCATCGCCGCCGCGGCGGCGATGGTGGTGGTGAAGTCGTCGGCTTCCGACAGGCAGGTGAACAGCAAGTCCCGTACCAGTTCGGCGGGGAGCTGCTGTTCCAGCTCATCCAGGGTCGCGTGATCGAGCAATACCGTATCGTCGCCGCCACTTCCCTTGTCGGGAGCGGGCGTGGCGGCCGGTGCCGGCGTCGCCGTCGCGGCGGCGGGCAACGCGGCGACGCGGCCGATCACTTCGGCCAGCCGGGCGGCGTTGATGGGCTTGGAGACATAGTCGGTCATGCCCGCTTGGAGGCAGCGGTCGCGGTCGCTTGGCATGGCGTTGGCCGTCATGGCGATGATGGGAATGGCGGCGGCCGGCGTTTCTAGGGCGCGGATGCGGCGGGTGGCGGCAAGGCCGTCGAGTTCCGGCATCTGCATGTCCATGAACACCAGATCATAGGGCAGGGTGCGAAGGGCCTCCACCGCCTCCAGGCCGTTGGCGACCACGTCCACATGGTGGCCCAGCCGCTCCAGAATGCGCTGCGCCACCTGCTGGTTCACCGGATTGTCCTCGGCCACCAGGATGCGCAGCCGGCAGGTGATATCCACCGGGGCGGGCATCAGGCTCGGCTGCACCGGTTCATCGTGCGGCAGGACGGCTTCGCCGCCGACGATGGCGGCGGCAAGGCGGAGAAACACGCTCTGGCGCAGCGGCCGCGCCAGGATGGCATCGGCATCGCGGCGGGCGGTGTGGGGGCCGTCGGTAATGC
>JAEWWF010000095.1 GCA_023396465.1 Pseudomonadota bacterium | reverse complement strand
ATGGTGAACCGATAGATCTTGGAGCCGTCCATGGCGTAGGCGACCGTCTTGGTGGCCTCGCCCAGCGCGAGCGGCAGGACGCCGGTGGCCAGCGGGTCGAGCGTGCCGCCGTGGCCGACCTTGGCGGCGTCCAGCACCCGGCGCACGCGCGACACCACCGCCGTCGAGGTCATGCCGACCGGCTTGTCGACGGCCAGCCAGCCGTCGATGGGTTGGCCGCGGCGCTTACGCCCCATGCCGGTCCCCGGTTTCGTCCGCGTCCTCGTTGCCGGCTTCGTCGTCCGACTCGAGGTCCGGGTCAATCTCGTCCTCCCCGTCCGCATTCTCGACCTCATCCTCGAAGCCGTCGGCGTAGGGGTCGGGGCGGTCGAGGTCGCGAGCCACTTCGGGGCTGTGCAGCAGCAGGTTGATATGCTGTGCCTCGTCGAAGCTCTCGTCGGGCTGGAAGAACAGGTTGGGCACGTACTTCATCCGCACCTGCCGCGCCATCTCATGGCGCAGGTGCGGCGCCAGGCGCTTCAACACCTGCAACGCCGGCTTGGGGTCGCCGCCGCCGAGCGGGGTGATGAAGGCGGTGGCGTTGCGCAGGTCGGGGCTGATGCGCACCTCGGTCACGGTCACCGGGCGGTCGAGCCCGGCAGTGCCGAAATCGCCCCGTTCCAACGCCCAGGCAAGGGCGTGGCGGATTTCCTCGCCAACCCGCAGCTGACGCTGACTGGGCGGTTTGGCGCGTCCTCTGGTCATGGCTTGAACGTCCTTTCAGTTCGGGATGAGGGGCTGAATGCGGTGAAGCCCGGCGGGGCCGGGCTTCACACTCAACCGCGACGTGGTGGGGAGGCTTACAGCTCCGCCGCCACTTCCTCCATCTCGAAACACTCGATGAGGTCGCCGTCCTTGATGTCGTCGTAGTTGGCGAACGACATGCCGCACTCGAAGCCCTCGCGCACCTCGCGGACATCGTCCTTGAAACGCTTGAGCTGGCCGAGATCGCCTTCGTGGATCACCACATCGTCGCGCAGCAGACGGACCTTGCAGCCGCGCTTGATGATGCCTTCGGTGACCATGCAGCCGGCGACCTTGCCCACCTTGGTGATGTTGTACACTTGGCGGATCTGGGCGTAGCCGATGAACTTCTCGCGGAAGGTCGGCTCCAGCAGGCCGGTGAGGGCCCGGCGGATGTCTTCCGCCACGTCGTAGATGATCGAGTAGTAGCGGATTTCCACCCCGTCGCGGCGCGACAGTTCGCGCGCCTGCGGGTTGGCGCGGACGTTGAAGCCGATGACCAGCGCTTCCGACGCCTTGGCAAGGGTGATGTCGGATTCGTTGATGCCGCCGACGGCCGAGTGCAGCACCCGCACCTTGACCTCGTCGGTGGACAGCTTCTCCAGGGTGCCGACGATGGCTTCGACCGAACCCTGCACGTCGGCCTTGATGACCACCGGCAGTTCCTTGGCCTCGCCCGCCTTGATCTTGGCGAACATCTGCTCCATGGAACCGCGCGCCGACTTGACGGCCAGGGCCTCGCGTTCCTTGCGCTGGCGGTAGCTGGCGACGTCGCGGGCCTTGGCCTCGTCCTCGACGACGCTGAAGTCGTCACCGGCCTGCGGCGTGCCCTGGAAGCCCAGCACCTCGACCGGGAAGGCCGGGCCGGCTTCGTCGACGCGGTTGCCACGGTCGTCGATCATGGCACGCACGCGGCCCCACTCGGTGCCGGCGACGAAGATGTCGCCGACGCGCAGGGTGCCGCGACGGATGAGCACGGTCGCGACGGAGCCGCGGCCCTTTTCCATCTTCGCCTCGACCACGGTGCCTTCGGCCATGCGGTTCGGGTTGGCCTTGAGATCCAGGATTTCCGACTGGAGGAGAATGGCCTCCTCCAGCTTTTCCAGGTTCAGGCGCTTCTTGGCCGACACCTCGATGGACAGGATGTCGCCGCCCATTTCCTCGACCACCAGTTCGTGCTGGAGCAGATCCTGGCGGATACGGTCGGGGTTGGCGCCCGGCTTGTCCATCTTGTTGATGGCCACCACCACCGGCACCTCGGCGGCGCGGGCATGGCGGATGGCTTCGATGGTCTGCGGCATGATGCCGTCGTCGGCCGCCACCACCAGAACGACGATATCGGTCACCTTGGCACCGCGCGAGCGCATGGCGGTGAACGCCTCGTGGCCCGGGGTGTCGATGAAGGTGATCTTGTCGCCCGACTGCATGGTGACCTGATAGGCACCGATGTGCTGGGTGATGCCACCGGCTTCCGACGATACCACGTCGGTTTCACGCAGGGCGTCGAGCAGCGAGGTCTTGCCGTGGTCGACGTGACCCATGACGGTGACCACCGGCGGACGCGAGACCAGTTCGTCGGCATTGTCGTCGCCGCCGCCCAGACCTTCGAGCACGTCGGCTTCCGACACCCGGCGGGCGCTGTGGCCGAATTCCGCCACCACCAGTTCGGCGGTGTCGGCGTCGATCGGCTGGTTGATGGTCGCCATGACGCCCATCTTCATCAGCGTCTTGATGACGTTGGGCGCGCGCTCGGCCATGCGGTTGGCGAGTTCCTGCACGGTGATCGTCTCGGGGATGATCACCTCGCGGACCTGCTTCTCGGTCGGCTGGCTGAAGCCCTGCTGCTTGCGGCGCTCCTTCTGCGCCGCGCGCCGCATGGCGGCGACGGAGCGGCCGCGCGGACCGCGTTCCTCGTCGTCGAGGGCCGCCGAGATGGTCAGCTTGCCACGCCGCTTGCCGGCGTCGTTGGCCTTGGGCGCCGCCACCTTGCGGGCAGGCACGCCGCCCTTCGGGGCCGCACCGGCACCGCCGCCGGCACCGGGACGGCGCGGACGGTCTTCTTCCTCTTCCTCGGCGCGGGCACCGGCCGGACGGACCACCGGACGCTCTTCGGCGCGGGTGGACGGCGCCATCGGGCGCACGGCGGGCGTCGACGGGGC
>JAEWWF010000233.1 GCA_023396465.1 Pseudomonadota bacterium | reverse complement strand
GGCGGCGGCTTTCGCCACCGGGGCGGGCGAGGCGCCGCCTCCGCCGCCGCCCGCCGCCGCCGCCTCCCCTTGGGGCGCGGCGCGGCGCCAGCGGGCCGACGAGGTGGATTTCCGCTTGGTCGGCACCGACACCCAGTTCGTCGAGATCCAGCTCGACCCCGGCGAGAGCGTCGTCGCCGAGGCCGGGGCGATGATGTACAAGGACCAGACGGTGGAGATGACCACCGTGTTCGGCGACGGCTCCGGCCAGGACGGCGGCGGCGTGTTCGGCAAGCTGTTGAGCGCCGGCAAGCGGCTGGTCACCGGCGAGAGCCTGTTCACCACCGTCTTCACCCACACCGGCAGCGGCAAGGCGCATGTCGCCTTCGCGGCGCCGTTTCCCGGCACCATCCTGGCGGTCGATCTGTCGCAGGTGGGCGGCCGGCTGATCTGCCAGAAGGACAGCTTCCTGGCCGCCGCCAAGGGCGTGTCCCTCGGCATCTGGTTTCAGCGCAAGGTGCTGACCGGCCTGTTCGGCGGCGAAGGCTTCATCATGCAGAAGCTGGAAGGCGACGGCTGGGCCTTCATCCACATGGGCGGCACCACCGTCTGCCGGGAACTGGCGGCCGGCGAGACCCTGCACGTCGATACCGGCTGTGTCGCCGCCATGACCGACACGGTGACCATGGACGTGGTGAGGGCCGGCGGCATCAAGACCATGCTGTTCGGCGGCGAGGGCGTGTTCTTCGCCACCCTCACCGGTCCCGGCCGGGTGTGGCTGCAAAGCCTGCCGTTCTCCCGCCTCGCCGGCCGCATGCTGGCGGCGGTGCCGGCCAATGGCGGCAGCAAGGGCGAGGGCTCGGTGCTGGGCTCGGTCGGTAATCTGTTCAACGGCGACAATTCGCGCTGAGGGCGGCGTCGGCCGGAAACAAAAGGCGGGCGCCCGCGATGGGCGCCCGCCTCTGGTATGACAACGCGACCGTCGATCAGTCGTCCATGGCCGACTGCAAGTAGTTGGGCAGGCCGACCTTGGCGATGAGATCGATGTTGGTCTCCAGGAAGTCGATGTATTCCTCGGCGTCGTCCAGGAAGTCGACCAGCATCTCGCGGCTGATGAAGTCCTGCTCGGTTTCGCACAGGGCGATGACCTCGACCAGCAACGCGCGATAGCCCTGTTCGGTCTTCAGGTCGTTGGCGAGCACTTCCGGCACCGACTCGCCGATCATCAGCTTGCCGAGATCCTGGAGGTTGGGCAGACCCTCCAGGAACAGCACCCGCTGGATGGCCTTGTCGGCGTGCTTCATGGCCTTGATGGAGGCCTTGTAGCTGTGCTCGTTCAGCTCTTCATACCCCCAGTTCTTCAGCATGCGGGCGTGCAGGAAGTACTGGTTGATGTTGGTCAGCTGAATCTTCAGAACCTTGTTCAACTGCTTGATGACGTCCTTGTTGCCCTTCATGACGACGCGCTCCCCTCCATCTGGCTTTGCAGGTAATTCTCGATGCCGATGGCGTCGATCAGGCGGAACTGCTGTTCCAGCCAATAGACGTGATCTTCCTCGGTGTCGTCGAGCAGTTCGATCAGCACCTGGCGAGTGCCGTAATCGCGCTTCTCCTCGGCCACGGCGATGACGCGGCGGAGTTCCTTCACCACCATCAGCTCCATGTCGAGATCGGCCCGCAGCATGCCCGGCACGTCGGCGGCGATGGTGGGCGTCGAGCGGGTGCCGAGATTGGGCACCCCGCCCAGGAACAGAATGCGGCGGATGAGCTTTTGCGCGTGCTCCAGTTCCTCTTCCTGCTCGTGCTTGATGCGATCGAACAGGCGGTTGAGGCCCATGTCCTCGTAGATGTGGGCGTGGACGAAATACTGGTCGGCGGCCAGCATCTCGTAAGCCAGCAGCCCGTTCAGTTCGGCGATGATGGTCGGGTCACCCTGCATCGGCCGTCTCCCCATGATGAATGCACAAACCAATCCAATCCAGCCTGCGCTGGTCAGGTCTGCCCAATATTGCAGGCCAACGTCCTTCGTTCAAGAGCGGGAACAAATATTTCTCAAGTCGAAATTGCAAATGATTTGCAAGAACTAGAGAACTTGTAGAACTGCATCAATGTTTGTGCGGGCTTTGCTGTGGCAGATCAGTCGGGCAAGGTGCGCAGATCGGCCACCGGCACCGCGCCGAAGGCGCTGCCGAGCATGTGCTCGACCAGGCGCTCGGCGCAGGCCGCCGGGGCCATCAGTCCGCCGCCGGCCTTGAGGTCGCGGAAGCGGTCGAGCAGGGGGAAACGCTCCGCCGGGGTGGCGCGGATCTCGCCCTGCATGTCGGTGTCGATCACCCCCGGCGCCATGCTGCACAGACGCAGGCCGGGCAGCGTGTCGGTGGCGACGGCGCGGGCATGATGGTCGAGCGCCGCCTTGGTGGCGCAATAGACGCTCCAGCCGGCATAGGCGCTGCGGGCGGCGCCGCTGGAGATGTGCATCACCCGGCGGTCGGGGCAGCTGCCGGTGGCCGCCAGGAATCCTTCGGTCAGCAGCAGCGGCGCCGTCACGTTGACCGCCACCGCTTGCGCCACCGCCGCCGCGCCCAGGCTGCCGGCCGGGCCGATGGGCTGCACCACGCCGGCGTTGTTGATCAGCACCGCCCGCTCCGCCCCGGCCAGCGACTCGGCGAGGGCCGGCCCGTCGCACCACTGCGTCACCGCCGTCACGTCGGAGAGGTCGAGCGTCACCTCGCGCAGCAGGGCGGGAAAGGCGGCCGCCAGCGCCGCGTTGCCATGACGGGCAATACCGACGACCGTCGTGCCCCGACGCAGCAGCGACTCCGCCAGGGCCGCCCCCAGCCCGCGCGAGTGGCCGGTGACGATGGCGACGGTGCGGGGGGCGGCGGTCATGGCGGGCATCCTTCTTCGAGCGGGGGCGGGGCGGAGGGGGGAGCCGTCAGCGCACCATCAGCAGCGGCACATGACAGGTGCGGATGGTGGCGGTGGTGGTGGAGCCGACGATCATCGCACGAATCCGCGAGTGGCCGTAGGCCCCCATCACCATCAGGTCGATGGCCTCCGCCGCCACATGGGCGGCCAGGGCCTCTTCCGGCTCGCCCTCAAGGGTGACGGCGCGGGCGGTGACGCCGGCGGCCGTCAGCGTCTCCACCGCCGTCGCCAGATCGGCGGCGGTGGCGCGCGAGCCGGGGGCGACGCTGACCACATCCACCGCCAGCCCGTGCAGCAGCGGCTGGCGGGCGGCGTAGTCGACGGCGCGGCGGGCATTGGCGCTGCCGTCGAAGGCGATCAGCACCCGCGCCACCGGACGGAAGGCGCGCGCGGCCACCAGCACCGGCTTGCGGCTGCCGCGAATCACCCGCTCCAGGTTGGCGCCCAGGTGGCCGCTGGCGACGTCGTGGGTCTCGCCGCGCTTGCCGATCACCACCAGATCGGCGCCGGCCTCCAGCTCCGCCAGGGTTTCGACCAGGGTGCCGTGGCGCTGGGTGAGACGGACGTCGGCCACCCCGCGCTCGCCGAGTCGGGCCTGGGCGTCGGCCAGGATCAGCCGCCCCTTCTTCTGCGTCACCTTGGCCTTGGCGGCTTCCAGGTCGGCCAGCTGTTGCAGCAGCTCGTCGCGGGCGTCCATGCCGATGGCGCCGGTGAAGTCAGCCACCGCCGCCTTCTCCTTGGCGTGGTCGAGGACATGGAGCACTTCCACCGCCGCGCCCATGCGACCGGCCGCCCAGGCGGCAAGGTCGTAGACGCTGGCGGCGTAGGGCGCCGAGCCGTCGGTGCAGGCGAGAATCTTCGACATCGTGAAAGTCCTCCGTCAGTGCCCGAGCAGGCGATCCATGGCGCCCGGCTTGTCGTGGATGGCCAGCTTGTCGACGATGGTCGCGCTCGCCTCGTTCATGCCGATGATCTCCACCTCCGTCCCCTCGCGGCGGAACTTCAGCACCACCTTGTCCAGTGCCCCGACGCCGGTGAGATCCCAGAAATGGGCGCGGCTCATGTCGATGGTCACGCGCTCCAGCACCTCGCGGAAGTCGAAGGCCTTCATGAAGGTTTCCGCCGAGGCGAAGAAGATCTGGCCCTCGACGCGGTAGGCGCGGGTGGTGCCGTCGGCGGATTTCTCGCTGCTGACGCGGGCGATCTGCGACACCTTGCGGGCGAAGAACAGCGCCGACAGCAGCACGCCCACCAGCACGCCCTTGGCGAGATCGTGGGTGGCGACCACCACCACCACCGTCGCCAGCATGACGATGCTGGAGCTTTTCGGGTGGGTGCGCAGGTCGCGCAGCGATGCCCACGAGAAGGTGCCGATGGACACCATGATCATCACCGCCACCAGCGCCGCCATGGGAATCTGCCGCACCAGATCGCCAAGGACGAGGATCAGGAACAGCAGGAAGGTGCCGGCCACCAGCGCCGACAGCCGGCCACGGCCACCCGACTTCACGTTGATGACCGACTGGCCGATCATGGCGCAGCCGGCCATGCCGCCGAACAGGCCGGCAACGATATTGGCGGTGCCCTGGCCCATGCATTCGCGGTTCTTGTCGCTGTCGGTGTCGGTGAACTCGTCGACGATGTTGGCGGTCATCAGGCTTTCCAGCAGCCCGACGATGGCCAGCGTGACCGACACCGGCAGCACGATCCACAGAGTTTCCAGCGTCCACGGCACCTCGGGCAGCAGGAAGACCGGCAGGCTGTCGGGCAATTCGCCCATGTCGCCCACCGTGCGCAGGGGCAGGTCGAAGCTCATCGCCACCGCCGTCAGCACCACGATGGCGACCAGCGGCGACGGCACCACGCGGGTCAACCGCGGGAACAGGTAGATGATGCCAAGCCCGGCGGCGATCATGACATAGGTCGGCCAACTGACGCCGATCAGCTCCGGCAACTGGGCCATGAAGATCAGGATGGCGAGGGCGTTGACGAAGCCGGTCATCACCGACCGCGACACGAACCGCATGTACTGGCCCACCTTCAGCAGGCCGAAGACGATCTGGATGGCGCCGCACAGCAGCGTCGCCACCAGCAGGTATTGCAGCCCGTGATCGCGCACCAGCTCGGTCATCAGCAGCGCCATGGCGCCGGTGGCGGCTGAGATCATGCCCGGCCGGCCGCCGGCGAAGGCGATCACCACCGCGATGCAGAACGAGGCGTAAAGGCCGACCTTGGGGTCGACCCCGGCGATGATGGAAAAGGCGATGGCTTCGGGGATCAGGGCAAGGGCAACCACCATGCCGGCGAGCACGTCGCCGCGGATGTTGCCGATCCACTCCGCTCGCACGCGGGCGAGGTTCATTGGGCATTCCTTCGTGCTGGCCGGCTGTCGAATGGCCGACCGTGGTCCTGACCAGGGTGTGGTCGGACGGTCCGGTCCCGGCGGTGCTTCGACCGCGTCTTGTTGTGATGCCCCGGCGCGATCCAACGGTATTGCCGCCAGCCAAAGAGGGCGGCGGACGCCGCTGTCGAGGATGGGGCGCTTATAGGGGAAGGCGCCAGCAGGTGCAACCTGCTGCATGGAAACGTTCGGAAAAGGCGATTGCCGCCAAGACGGCAAAACGCCCCGGACCAGCCGGTCCGGGGCGCTTGCTCAAGGCTGAACGATCAGCGGTCGGCGATCAGAGGTCGATGCCGAACTGCTCGTCGGTCATGGTCAGCACCGGCGCCGCGCCGGCCTGCACCGCCGCCAGATGACCACCGGCCATGGGCAGGATGTTGGTGGCGTAGAAGGTGGCGGTGGCCAGCTTGGCGCGGGCGAACTCGGGGTCGCCCTCGCCGGCCGCCAGGGCGGCCTGGGCGGCGACCGCCGCCTTGGTCATCATCCAGCCGCCGGCGACGGTGCCGAACAGCCGCAGGTACGGATAGGCGACGGCGGCGACGGTGACCGGGTCGCTGTCGACCAGCGATTTGGTGGCCGCTTCCAGGGCGTCGATGCCGGTGACCAGCGCCGCGCCCAGCGGGGCGAGATCGCCGGTGCCCGACCCGGTAGCGGTGGCGGCGGCGGCGCGCATGTCGGCGATGCAGCCCATGGCGACGGCGCCCTTGTCGCGGGTCACCTTGCGGAACACCAGATCGTTGGCCTGGATGCCGTTGGTGCCTTCATAGATCGGCGCGATGCGGGCGTCGCGGTAGTACTGGGCGGCGCCGGTTTCCTCGATGAAGCCGAGGCCGCCGTGGACCTGCACGCCCAGGCTCGCCACCTCGACGCCGACGTCGGTCGACCACGCCTTCACCACCGGGGTCAGCAGCGCCACCCGGTCGGCGGCGGCGGCGCGCACCTCGGCCTCGGCATGGCGGCCAGCGATGTCGAACTGGGCCATGGCGTAGTAGGCCAGGGCGCGGGTCGCCTCGGTCAGCGCCTTCATGGTGATGAGCATGCGGCGCACGTCGGCATGGCCGATGATGGCCGGCGTCTTGTCGCCCTTGAAGCCGACCGGCTTGCCCTGCACGCGCTCCTTGGCGTAGCCCAGCGCCTTCTGGTACGCGCGTTCCGAGATGGCGACGCCCTGGAGGCCGACGTTGAGGCGGGCATTGTTCATCATCATGAACATGTATTCGATGCCGCGGTTTTCCTCGCCGACCAGATAGCCGACGGCACCGCCATTGTCGCCAAAGGCCATGACGGCGGTCGGGCTGGCGTGGATGCCGAGCTTGTGTTCCAGCGACACGCAACGGGCGTCGTTGCGCTCACCCAGCGACCCGTCGGCGTTGACCAGCACCTTCGGCACGATGAACAGGCTGATGCCCTTCACGCCCGGGGGCGCATCGGGCGTGCGCGCCAGCACCAGATGGATGATGTTCTCGGTGAGGTCGTGGTCGCCGTAGGTGATGAAGATCTTGGAACCGCTGATGCGATAGACGTCGCCGTCCTTCACCGCCTTGGTGCGCACCTGGCTGAGGTCGGAACCGGCGCCCGGCTCGGTCAGGTTCATGGTGCCGGTCCACTGGCCGGCGACCATCTTTTCCAGGTAGGTGCGCTTCTGCTCGTCGCTGCCGTAGTGGCTGAGCAGCTCGCAGGCGCCCTGGTTGAGCAGCGGGCACAGGCCGAAGGCCATGTTGGCGCCCTGCCACATCTCGTTCACCGCCGTCGCCACCGCCCACGGCAGGCCCTGACCGCCGTATTCCGGGTCGAAGGGCACGCCGTTCCAGCCGCCTTCGGCGAACTGGTGATAGGCGTTGATCCAGCCGGGGGCCGTGCGCACCACGCCGTTTTCCAGCACCGCGCCGTTGCGGTCGCCGTCCCAGTTGATGGGCGACAGCACGCCATGCGCGAACTTGCCGGCTTCCTCCAGCACGGCGGCGACCAGATCCTCGGACGCTTCCTCGTAACCGGGAAGGGCGGCAACCTCGTCCATGCCGGCGAGCTTCAGGGCGAAGCTCATGTCCTTCAGGGGCGCAACGTAATCAGACATCGCAATGTTCCTTCCCAGTCTCGTCCTCTGTCGCGGTTTCTCGCCCGCGTGCGTCTGGCAGGGTGACCAATACGTCACCAGGACGCAATACCTCATGCTGCGTTGCGGAGAAACGGAAATCTCCATGACTCTGTTACGGGCATTTTGCAGGCGATGGCTGTGGAGAATTTCCCCTATGCCGGCGGTTTCGGATGTAATACTTTTGATCGGACAGAGTACCGGAAACACGCGCATCAGACGCGGCCCGGTGCCTCCGTCTGGGAACGGGAGCTGAGGATCACGGTGGATACATGCTCGCGGTCATCCGCCGCCGGGCCGGGCATCGGCGCGACGGTTGTTCCGGCATCGGCCCTGGATGCGCTGGGGCCGGGCGTGCTGGTCTACGACGCCGACGACCGTGTCGTTTACGCCAATGCCCGCCTGCATGCGCTGTTCCCCGACCTGTCGCCGCATTTTCTGCCTGGGTGCAGCTTCTCGACATTGCTGGAGGTGGTGGTCCGGTCGCGCTACTTCGACGGTGACCGCGCCGGGCTGGCGGCGGAGCGCAGCCGCCTGCACCACAGCGGCGAGGACGTGCAGCGAGAGATGCCGCTCGCCGACGGCCGCTGGATGCTCATGGAGGAACGCAGCGTTCCCGGTGGCGGGCGTGTCGTCAGCTATACCGACATCACCGCCCTGAAGCGCCGCGAGGTCGCCGTGATAGCCCGCGAGGAGCGCCTTGAGCATGCCCTGCGGGCCGCCAACGACGGCCTGTGGGACTGGGACGTGGGTGCCGGTAGCATTTATTACTCGCCGCGCTGGAAGGAGATGCTCGGCTACCGGTCGGAGGATCTGCCCAACACCTGGGAAACCTGGACCCGCCTCACCCATCCCGACGATCTGCCGCAGGTGGAAGGGCGGACCCGCGCCGCCACCGCCGACGGGACGGTCGCCTACGAGACTGAATTCCGCATGCGCCACCGGGACGGCGGCTGGCGCACCATTCTCAGCCGGGTACGGGTCATCCGCGACGAGGCGGGGGCGGTGGTGCGCATCGTCGGTACCCATACCGACATCACCGAACTGCGCGCCGCCGCCGAAACCGCCGCCCGCACCGCCCACCAACTGGCGGAGGCGGAGCAACTGGCCGAACTCGGCAGCTTCGAGCGCGATGCCGCCGGGACGGTAACATGGTCGCGTGGCTTGCGCCGGTTGCTGGAGGTGGGGCCCGAGGTGCCGGCCTCGCAAGAGGCGCTGCTCGCCTTCATCCATCCCGATGACCGCGCCCGCGCCTCGGCGTGGCTTGAAAGCGGGCGCGGTCTGCTGCGCATCCGGGGCGCCGCCGGCACCGAGCGGCAGATTTTGTCCAGCGCCAAGCGCCTTGGCGGCCAGGACGGCGAGGCGCCGGAGCGGGTGGTGGGGGTCTGGCTCGACGTCACCCGCAGCCGCGCCATGGAGGACCGCGCCGCCCGCGCCGAGGTTCACCTGCTGAGCGCCATCGAGACGGTGGCCGACGGCGTGCTGCTGCTGGCCCCGGACAAGACGGTGGCGTTGGTCAACAGCCGCTATGAAGACGATTTTCCAGGATTCGCGGAATACCTCCAGCCCGGCGAGCCGTTCGAGGCCTTTCTGCGGGCGCTGAAGGACAGTGGGTTCGTGCGGCGCTTCGGCCGTCATGGCGGCGAGGACGACTGGCTGACGCCCCGCCTCGCCGAGGTCGGCAGCCGTGCCGAGCCGTTCGAGCTGCATCTCGCCAACGGCCGCTGGTTCCTCATCAACGAAACCCGCACCGTCGACGACTACATTCTCATCGTCCGCACCGATATCACCGACCTCAAGCAGCGCGAGGCGGCGCTGGCGGCCAGCGAGGCGCGGTTCCGCACCATCTTCGACAACTCCGTCCAACTGATCGGCCTGCTGTCGCTGGATGGCCGTCTGCTGGCGGTGAACCGCACCGCCTTGCGTTTCACCCGCTGCCGCGAGGAGGATCTGGTCGGGCAGCAGTTCGAGGATACGCCGTGGTGGAATCACGATCCGGCGCAGCAGAGCTTGCTGCGCGATGCCATGGCGAAGGCGCGGAGCGGGCGGGTGATCCGCTTCGAGGCCACCCACATGACCCTCGACGGCGAGCCGCGGGTGGTGGAGGTGACCCTCTCGCCGGTGCATGACGACGACGGCCGCGTCATCATGCTCATTCCCGAAGGACGCGACATCACCGCCCAGCGGTGGGCGGAACAGGCCTTGGCCAACAACATGCGCTTCGTCCAGGCGCTGGCCGACACCGCCCAGATGCCGATCTACGCCCACGATGCCCAGGGGCGTTACGTGTTCTGCAACACGGCATTCCAGCTTGCGGTGGGGCGGCCGGTGGGGGAGATCATCGGCCGCTCCATCTTCCACGTTTCCCTGCGGGAGAGCGGTGTCGACACCCAGCAGATCAACCGCAATCTGCTGGAGGCGGGGGGCAGCGTCGGCTACGAGGCGCGGGTCACCCTGGGCGACGGCGGTAGCCGCGACATGATCGTGTCGAAGACGGTCTATCACGATCAGGCCGGCTCCGCCGAGGGTATCGTCGCGGTGTTGACCGACATCACCCGCCAGAAGGAGGCGGAACGCCGCTTCGGCGACTATGCCCGCTCCTCCGGTGACTGGTTCTGGGAAATGGACCGTCAGGGCCGTTTCACCTATGTCTCCGACCGCATCAGCGAAACCACCGGGTTCCGGGCCGCCGACCTCATCGGCCGGCATCGCGACGACCTGCTCGATGCCACCTGGAACCCGGAAGGGATCGCCGCCTATCGCGCTGCCCTGGAGGCGCGCCGGCCGCTGCGCGATTTCGTCTATCGCAGCCAGCAGGTCAATGGCCGTACCCATTACATCCGTATCAACGCCGTGCCGGCCTATGACGCCGCCGGCCGCTTCATCGGCTTCCGTGGCACCGGCTCGGAAGTGACTGCCCTGACCGAGGCCGATGCCGCCCTGCGCGCCGCCAAGGAAGCGGCGGAAATCGCCAGCCGCACCAAGACCGAGTTCCTGGCCGCCATGGGGCACGAACTGCGCACCCCCCTCAACGCCATCATCGGGTTTTCGGAAGTGATGCAGATGCAGGCTCTCGGTCCCATCGGCAGCGAGACCTATCTGGAGTACGCCCGCGACATTCGCACCTCCGGCGAGCATCTTCTGGCGCTGGTCAACGACGTGCTGGACGTGTCGCGCATCGAAACCGGCAATCTGACCCTGAGCGAGGAACCGGTGGACCTCGTCCGTCTGGGCAAGGCGGTGGAGCATCTGGCTTTGCAGCGGTCGCTGGATGCCGGCGTCGCCCTGGCGGTGGAGGTGGACCCCAGCCTGCCATCCTATCGCGCCGACGAGCGGCGGCTCAAGCAGGTTCTCGTCAACCTGCTGTCCAACGCGGTGAAGTTCACCGAAGCCGGTGGCGCCGTGTCGCTGACCATGGAGCGTGACACCGACGGGTGCCTGCTGGCGGTGGTGTCCGACACCGGCATCGGCATGAGCGAAGAGGGGGTGGCGCGGGCGCTCCAGCGCTTCAGCCAAGTGGACGCCAGCCTCGGCCGCAAGTACGAGGGCATGGGCCTCGGTCTGTCACTGGCCAGGGACATGGTGGCGCTGCACGGTGGCAACCTGACCATTCACTCCACCCCCGGCAACGGCACCAGTGTCACCGTGAGGCTGCCGGCCAGCCGTTTCCTGCCGGGGGCGTCGGAGGACGTCTGATCAGGCTCCCCAGCCTTGCGCCAGGGTAAGCGCCGGCAGCGACAGGGTGGGCTTGCCGCTGATGCCGCCGGCGGCGACACCGGTCGGCTTGCGGGACTGGTCGCCGCCCTGTCCGGGCATCCCGTTTCCAGCGGGGCCGCCGGCCAGGGAGTCCTGCATCTTCTTTTCCAACTGCTCGCGGATGAGCTGTTCGATGGTGCGGCGCAGGGTTTCCTCCATGGAGGTCAACTGGGCGTCGGTGAGGTCCATCTCGGCCATCACCTCCTTGCGCAACTTTGCTTCCAGCTTGGCGATCCACTGTTCCTTGGCCCAGCCCATCAGCCCCTTGTCGAGGATCTCGGCCTTCAGGTGCTGCTGGAACTCCTGGGCCTTCTCGGCATCGGCGGCGGAGCCGATGGAGCCGTTGACCATGTTGGTCGCCACCCCCGAGGCAGAGGCGGTCGAGGCAGCGGTGGCGGGGGACTGGTGGTCGATCTTCATGGCGATACCGAAAGCGCGAGAGAGATGGCAGCATGCCATGCAATCCCTGGGCCGCGGACAATGCCTTGAATGCCGCCGGTTTCTCTGCCGGAAGGGGGCAAGATCTAGGCAGAATGTGCCGGCCGGGCGGTTCCTGCCGGGTGGTGAAGGTGGAGCCACGACGACAGACGGGGCGGCCCCGGCAAGGGCCGCCCCGTCTGTCTGTCCGGTGCAAAGCCGCTCAGGCGGCGGCGTTGGCTTCGTGCTGGGTGAGCAGCAGATAGAGCCCTTCGGCACTGTCGGTGCCGCGCAGCTTCTCGCAGATGCCACGGTCGCGCAGCAGGCGGGAGATGCGGGCCAGCGCCTTCAGATGATCGGCACCGGCGGTTTCGGGCGCCAGCAGCAGGAACATCAGGTCGACGGGCTGTTCGTCGATGCTGTCGAAGTCGATCGGCCGTTCCAGGCGTGCGAACAGGCCGTAGAGCCGGGTCAACTGCGGCGGCTTGCCATGGGGAATGGCAATGCCGTTGCCGACGCCGGTGGTGCCCAGGCGTTCCCGTTCCAGCAGGGTGTCGAAGATGGCGCGTTCATGCAGCCCGGTCAGTTCCGCGGCGTGCTTCGCGATCTCCTGGAGCGCCTGCTTCTTGCTCGTCGCCTTCAGGCTGGGAATGACGGCTTCGGGGCTGAGCAGATCGGAGATCTCCATGCCGGTCCCTCGTCGTAAAAAAGGCTGTGACAGTTATAAGTCAGGGCCGGAACGGCCGTATGCAAGCGCCGCTTCTGCTGCCCCGATCTTTTGGTGAACCGCCGCCGCCGTGAGGCTGCCGCCGCGGGTGTCCCGCACGGAACCAGGCCGGGGCTGGCGTGGCCGCATGCACGGGGACGTGATCAAGGCGCGGGAAGGTAGGCCGGAAAGCAGCGCAAGTCAAGCCGTCCTCAAGTCCTTCCAGCGAAAGGTCTATATCGTCTGGCGAAACTCAGGCCTGCGTAAGTTTCATGCGCTTTTCGCGGCGCCGTTGTACCGATGAGGGAATGCGCATCGCTTCACGATACTTGGCGACCGTGCGGCGGGCGATATCCACCCCGTCCTTGCGCAGCAGTTCGACGATGGTGTCGTCCGACAGCACGTCGTCGGCGGATTCCGCGTCGATCAGGGTGCGGATGCGGTGGCGCACCGCCTCCGCCGAGTGGGACTCGCCATCGGAGCCGGCGATCGCCTGGGTGAAGAAATACTTAAGCTCGAAAATACCACGCGGGGTCGCGATGTACTTATTTGAAGTAACGCGGCTGACGGTGCTTTCATGCATCTCGATGGCGGTCGCGATGTCGCGCAGGATCAGCGGCCGCAGAGCGGTGACGCCATGGATGAAGAAGGCATCCTGCTGGCGGACGATCTCCACCGCCACCTTGAGGATGGTGTTGGCCCGCTGATCGAGTGCCTTCACCAGCCAACTGGCGGTCTGGAAGTTTTCCGTCAGGAAGCCCTTTTCCTCCTTGTTGCGGGTGGCCTTGGACACCAGCGCGTAGTAGCGATGGTTGACCAGCACCCGCGGCAGCGCGTCGGTGTTCAGTTCCACATGCCAGCCGCCATCGGGCGCCGGGCGCATGAGCACATCGGGCACCACCGGTTGCGCCGGGGTGTCGGTGAAGCGCAGGGCCGGGCGCGGATCGCAGGCACGGATCTCGGCCACCATCTCGGCCAGATCCTCGGCATCGGCGCCGCAGACCTTCATCAGCTGCGGGAACTCCCGCCGTGCCAGCAGGTCGAGGTTGGCCAGCAGCGCCTGCATGCAGGGGTCCAGGCGGTCCTTCTCGCGCAGTTGCAGCGCCAGGCACTCGGCCAGATCGCGGGCGAACAGGCCGGGCGGGTCGAAGCGTTGCAGGCGGTCGAGCACGGCCTCCACCCGCTCCAGCGGCGCGCCCAGGGTTTCCGCCACTTCCGCCGGACCGGCGGTGAGGTAGCCGTTGTCATCCAGGCTGTCGATGAAGGCTTGGCCGATCAGTCGGTCCGGCCCCTCCGGCACGTCGCAGCCCAATTGATCGATGAGATGATCGCGCAGGGAGACGCCGCCGGCCAGGGTGTTCTCGAAGCCGCCGTCATCGTCCATGAAGTCGCGGCGGCCGCCGGCCCCGACGCTCGACCAATCGTCACCGAAATCGCCGCCGGCGGCCGGGGGCGACCCGACGCCGCCATCGTATTCCTGGGAGTCGTAGGAGTTGTCGACCTCGATGTCGAGGGGGGCCTCGGAGGCCGCGCCGCGGCCGTCGGCGGTGTCGATCAGCAGCCCCTCGCCGGCATCACGGCGGTCGTCGTAACGGTCGTCGGCGGGGGTGGCGTCACGCGGCTCGGCGCGTTCCAGCAGTGGGTTGCGCTCCAGTTCCTGCTCGACGTAGGCGGTGAGTTCGATGTTTGACAGTTGCAGCAGCTTGATCGCCTGCTGCAACTGCGGCGTCATCACCAGGGATTGGGTCTGGCGGAGGTGGAGGCTGGGCGCGAGCACCATGGTGAGACGGCGTCCCCCGCGATCCTAGAGGCTGAACTTTTCGCCGAGGTAGACCCGCCGGACTCCCTCGTGCGAGACGATGTCGGCAGGCGTGCCTTCCATCATCACCTGACCTTCGTGCAGGATATAGGCCCGGTCGATGATGTCGAGGGTTTCGCGCACGTTGTGGTCGGTGATGAGCACGCCGATGCCGCGATTCTTCAGATGCGACACCAGATCCCGGATCTCGCCGACGGCGATGGGGTCGATGCCGGCCAGCGGTTCGTCAAGCAGCACGAAGTGGGGATTGGTCGCCAGGGTGCGGGCGATTTCCACCCGACGCCGCTCGCCGCCCGACAGCGACAGGGCGGAGGCGCGGCGCAAGTGGGCGACGGAAAACTCGGCCAGCAGACTTTCCATGCGGTGCTGGCGCTCGTCCTCGTCGTCGGTGGCAACCTCCAGCACGGCGCGCAGGTTCTGTTCCACCGTCATGCCGCGGAAGATGCTGGCCTCCTGCGGCAGATAGCCGATGCCCTGGCGGGCGCGGCGATACATGGGCAGGCGGGTGACGTCCTGGCCGTCGAGCATGATGCTGCCGCTGTCCGGGGTGATGAGGCCGGTGACGCAGTAAAAGCAGGTGGTCTTGCCGGCGCCGTTGGGGCCGAGCAGGCCGACGGCCTCGCCGCGATGAACGCCGAGCGACACGTCGCGCAGCACCGGCCGCCCCTTGTAGCGCTTGCCGATATTCTGGACGGTAAGGCCGGCATCGCCCTGCACCACCCGCAGCCCGTCGGCGGCGTCGCCGCCGGGGATGGGGGTGGTGGTGCTGGCGGCGATATCGACGGGCCGAAGCGCCATGCTGACTGATCCTCTCTCCCACCACCGCGGCCTGACAGGAGGCCGCCCGCGATCCCGTTGTCCGGGAGCGCACCTTTTCGTTTAGTTGCCGTCGCCGGCGCCGCCCCGGCCTTCCTGGGCTTTCGGAACCAGCAGGCCGCGCGCCATGCCGCCGGCGCCACTGTGCAGGGTGCTGACGTGCGTGTTCAGGTTGCTTGTTGCACGGTCACCCTGGAGCACGCTCTTGCCCTGGGTGATCTTAACCGAACCCTCCATCTCGGCGATACCGGTTTTGGCATTGTAATTGCCTTGGCGGGCCTCGATGCGTTCCTTCGAGGTGGTGATGACCACATTGCCGTCGGCGATGATGCGTTCCAGCTCGCTGCTTCCGGCCAGGCTGTCGGTGTTGGCCGCCGGTTTGCGCGCCGGTTTCGCCTCGGGGTCGACGAAGAAGGCGGTCAGCACGTCGGCATCGATGCGGCGGTCGCCGCGCACGGCGATGGCATCCCCCTCGGCCACCGCCTTGCGGTCGCGCTCGTAGTAGCGGATTTCCTTGGTTGCCGAGACGGTGTCGGTGGGGGTGACCAGCTTGGCCGGACCGCCCCACAGATAGAGGATGGCGGCATCGACGTCGTAGACCGAGCGGGTGCCGGTGGCGGTTTCCTGCGGGCTGCGGATGGTCACGTTGCCTTCGGCGGTCAGGCGGTAGACCTGGGTGCCACCGCCCTGATCCTCCGGCAGCTCGCGATAGTCGGCGATCAGCCGGTCGGCGAACACCTGCGTCGTGCCACGGGTGGCGACGGCGTTGCCGCGGGCGATGAACCGTTTGTCATCCTGAAGCCACTCGATGCCGTCGTCTGCCAGAACCTCGATGGGAACCGGCGTGCCGTCGTCGGCGGCACCGCCGCCGGTGGCCAGATTGAGGGTCTGGGCCGCCGCCGGTCCCATGTCCGCCGCCATGCCCCCCGCCATCAGCCCGAGCCCGAGGGCCAGGGCCGTCACCGCCGCCCGCATCCGCACCTGCATGATCGTCATTGTCCTTCCTGGGTGCTCCCGACCCCCGTGAGCACCAGTTTCGACTTGCCGGTGACCAGCAGGCGCTTGCCCTTGTCGGTCAACTCGAACCCCTCGCCGGTGACCCAGCCGAAGGCGCCGGCGCCTTCCACCGGTTCGGCGCCATGGGCATCGCCAAGTTCCACATGGACCATGGCGCTGGCGGTATGGAACTCGTAGCCCTCGTCCTGGAAGACGGTGACGTTGCCCACCAGTTCCAGCGTCTTGCCGGCCTTGCTGTAATAGCCCTTGTCGCTGTTGAGCATGATCCACCCCTGGTCGAGGGTCATGTCGGCCTTGGGGTTTTCCAGCTCCACCCGGTCGGTGTCGATCTCCAGCGCCCGCGCCGCCGTCACCGCATAGGGGCGGTTGCGTTGGTCGGTGCCGAAGTAGCGGGCGTTGACCATCTCGATGCGATCGACACTGGCGCCCTTCAGGCTGGCGAACTTGACCAGGAATTCGTCCTCGATGGTGCGCAGCTGGGGCCATAGCACCACCAGCACCACCAGCACCAGGGCGACGCCGATCAGGCCGACCTTCATGGCTGTCACGAAGCGGCTATAGACCGAGGCCGGCCGCCGCCGTGGACCGCGCGCCGAGTCGGCGGCGAGGGGGCGCGGACCCGGCCGGTCCGCCGCCGCCATCACGCCACCCCCGCCCGCAGGCAGTCGTGAATGTGGACGAGGCCGACCGGCCGGCCGTCCTCGACCACGAACAGGCTGGTCACCGAAAGGGTGTTGAGGATGCGCAGCGCCTCCGCCGCCAGGGCGCCGGAGCGGATGGACTTGGCGCCCCGGGTCATGACGGCGCCGACGGTCTGGCCCAGCAGTCCGTCGCCCATGTGGCGGCGCAGGTCGCCGTCGGTGACGATGCCGACCAGCCGGCCGTCATCATCGACCACGCCGACGCAGCCGAAGGATTTGGCGCTCATCTCCACGATCGCCTCGCTCATGGGGCGGTCGGCGGTGATGAGCGGCAGCCGCTCGCCGCTGTGCATGAGGTCGCTGACCATCAGCAGCCGGCGGCCCAGCTGGCCGCCCGGATGGAAGATCTGGAAATCGGCGGCGGTGAAGCCCTTGCGCTCCAGCAGGCAGACGGCGATGGCGTCGCCCAGCGCCAGCATCATGGTGGTGGAGGTGGTGGGGGCAAGGCCAAGCGGGCAGGCCTCGTTCACCCGCGGCAGCACCAGCGCCACGTCGGCCTGCACCGCGAGGGTGGAGCCGGGGCGGCCGGTCATGGCGACCAGCGGGATGCCGAAGCGGCGGGTATAGGCGATGAGGTCCGCCAACTCGGGCGTTTCGCCGGAATTGGACAGGGCGATGACGGCATCGGCGCGGGTGATCATGCCCATGTCGCCGTGACTGGCCTCGGCCGGGTGGACGAATTGCGCTGGACGGCCGGTGGAGGCCAGGGTGGCGGCGATCTTGCGGGCGACGTGGCCGCTCTTGCCCATGCCGGACACGATGATGCGGCCGTCTACGCCGTGCAGGCGCTCGATGGCGGCGGCGAAGGCGTCCCCCAGCGAGTCGGCGAGCGCCGTCAGCCCTTCCGCCTCCAGCGCCAGCACGCGGCGGGCGGAGGCGACGTCCGGGGGGGAGAGGCGGGCGGCGGCGGGCTCGGCAATGGACACGGGTTCGTCTCTCTTCATCTCTCGCGGCGGCAATGGTGGGCGGACCCTCGACGCCCGTCCCGGGCGGCTGTCCGGCGGGCATTCTGCGCGCGGAGTGCGGCGCCTTCGTGGCGCGGGTGGCAACCGGAATCGAGCTGAACCCTACGCGCGCGCGCCAGGGGCGTCAACGTCGTGCCGGGCGTATAAAGGGAGGCCGGGTGGCGCTGTCAATCAGTGGGCGAAGATGTCGAAGTCGTCCCAACCGGCCAGATCCAGCGCCGCCCGCGTCGGCAGGAAGGCGAAGCAGGCGGCGGCCAACTCGGTGCGGCCCTCGCGCGCCAGCAGGGTCTCCAGCGCCGCCCGCATGCGGTGCAGGTAAAGGACGTCCTGGGCGGCATAGGCCAGCTGCTGCTCGCTCAGGGTCTCGGCGCCCCAGTCGGACGTCTGCTGTTCCTTGGAAATCTCCACGCCCGTCAGGTCGCGGCAGAGATCCTTCAGGCCGTGCTTGTCGGTATTGGTGCGGGCGAGGCGGGAGGCGATCTTGGTACACCACACCGGCGTGCAGGTGACGCCGAGGGAGCGGCGGATCATCGCCAGATCGAAGCGCGCGAAGTGGAAGATCTTGGTGACCGCCGGATCGGCCAGCAGGCGCTTCAGGTTGGGGCAGTCGTGGTCGCGGTCAAGCTGCACCACATGGGCGGTGCCATCGCCCGACGACAGTTGCACCACGCACAGGCGATCGCGCACCAGCGACAGGCCCATGGTCTCGGTGTCGACGGCAACGCTGTCACCGAAGGTCAGATCGGCCGGAATGTCGCCGCGATGCAGGGTAATGGACATGCGAAAACCGCCTTCCGCCGGGGCGCCTGAAGCGCTGGGCCGGAAAAGCGGCGGGCGCCGTGAGCGCGTCTGTTGAGGGATGCGCTGTAGCGCGAACTCGCGACTATCAGAAGAGATGGTGCCCAGGAGAAGACTCGAACTTCCACGACCTTTCGGCCACAGGTACCTGAAACCTGCGCGTCTACCAATTCCGCCACCTGGGCAGGTGGAGCGAACACTAGATACCGGCTAAGCCATTAAGCGTCAAGCATTTTTTGCTTTTCGCCAGCGTCTCGCGGTTCGTTGCGTCCGTCGGAGGACCGCTTTCTACTCAGATCGGAGGGAGGCGTCAACATAAAAATGAAAAATTTTGGCGGCCCCGACGACGGTGCTCCAATCGTCCGCCATGGGCGTAGAAGAGACGGTGGGAAAGACGCCGTGCGCCCACCCGTCCGGTTGCGTAAAGGCGCTGGCTGTGCGACCTTGCGCCCACCTGGATTGGTGGGGGCCGCGCACATAGGGAAGGCCCCGACAGAGGGAGACCCATTGCGATGACGAAGCCTCGTCTGGTGACGGTGTTCGGCGGCTCCGGCTTCATCGGCCGCCATCTGGTCCAGCGCCTCGCGGCGCGGGGCGACCGGGTGCGCGTTGCCGTGCGTGACACCGAGAAGGCCATGTTCCTGAAGCCCATGGGCGACCTTGGGCAGATCAGCCTGGTGCCGGCCTCGGTGCTCGACGATGCTTCGGTCAGCCGCGCCGTGGAAGGCGCGGATGCGGTGATTAATCTGGTCGGCATCCTCGCGGAAGGCGGCAAGGCCACCTTCCAGCGCATCCATGTGGACGGTGCCGAGCGCGTCGCCAAGGCCGCCAAGGCGGCGGGCGTGAAGCGCTTCATCCAGATGTCCGCCCTCGGCGCCGACGAGGGCAGCGACGCCGCCTACGCCCGCAGCAAGGCGCTGGGCGAGAAGGCCGTGCGCGCCGCCTTCCCCGAGACCACCATCGTCCGCCCGAGCGTGGTGTTCGGGCCGGAGGACGGCTTCTTCAACCTGTTCGCCTCCATGGCGCGGCTGTCGCCGGTGCTGCCGTTCTTCACCGACCACGCCCCGGCGGTGCGGCGCGATGCCAACGGCGGTTTCCAGCTTGATCTGGTCGGCGACGGCGGCCCCAAGTTCCAGCCGGTCTATGTCGGCGACGTGGCCGAGGCGCTGATGCGCAGCCTGGAGCCCATGGCACCCACCGGCCAGACCTATGAACTGGGCGGCGACGAGGTGCTGTCCATGCGCGACGTCATGGCGCTGGTGTCGCACGAGACCCGCCGCAACCGGCTGATCGCGCCCCTGCCCATGTGGGTGGCGAGCCTTCAGGCCACCTTCCTCCAGATGCTGCCGAAGCCGCTGCTGACCCGCGATCAGGTGAAGCTGCTGCGCAAGGACAACGTGCTGTCCGGCGCCCAGCCGGGTCTGCGCGACCTGGGCATCACGCCGACCACGGTGGAGGCCATCGTGCCGACCTACCTGTCGCGCTATCGCAGCCTGCACAAGCAGATCATCCTGCGTGAACCGCACCGCTCCGAGCCCTGAGCATCGGGGTGCGTCAGAGAGAGTGCGCCACGGGGCGGCCGATCAGGGCCGCCCCGTTTTCCGTTTCGGGCGTGTGGCGAAGATTTACGGGATGCCACATTTACGTCATAGTCCGCCCATGCGACAGGACACTACCACTCCCCCCGCCACTGCACCGGGTCGACTCGACCGGGCGCTCCGTTTTCTCGACCATCCGCATCCGCTGTTCGGCGTGCGCCGTTCGGGTCTGCCCGCTTGGATTTGGATCGGTTTGCCGATCGGCTTTTTCGTCGGCGCGCTCATCGCCCGGACGATCTCCCCCGATGCCTTTTTCTGGTACGTCAATGACGAGCGCGGCTTCGGCGAGAACCTGACAGCGGTGCTGTTCGTGCTCACCGCCGTCGCCGCCGCCTATGTGGCGCTGGCGGACGGGGTGCGTCAGGTGGGCTGGCTGCGGGTGTGCTTCTGGCTGCTGGCGGCGCTGGCCGTCGTGGTCGCTGGCGAGGAATGGAGCTGGGGGCAGCATTTCTTCCTGTGGGACACGCCGGAGTGGGTGGCGGCCGTCAACAAGCAGCAGGAAACCAACCTGCACAACATGGCGGAACGGGCGCTGGACCAGAAGCCGCGCGCCATCGTTGCCGCCGTGATCCTGATCGGCGGCTGCATCCTGCCGCTGCTGCGGGCACGGGGTTATCTGGCGTGGATGGACCGCGGCCGCATCCTCGCCTGGCTGACGCCCGAGGTGACGCTGGCGCCGGCGGCCTTGCTGG
>JAEWWF010000215.1 GCA_023396465.1 Pseudomonadota bacterium | reverse complement strand
CGGCCGCGCCGATCCGTCAACCGCGCCAGCCGCGCGCGCCCCGTCAGGACGCCGAACCCGCCGCCGAGGGCGATGCCAAGCCGGCGCGGGCCGCCAAGCCGGTCGCTGCCGCCCCCGCTCCCGAGGGCAGTGGCGAGGGCGAGGATGCGGCACCCCGCCGCCGTCGCCGCACCACCACCCGCAAGACGGCCGACAAGGCCGAAGACGCTGGGGGCGAGGCGCCCGAACCCCGTGAAGCGGTGGCCTGAGCCTCCCCATGACGGACAAGCAAAACCCCCGCTGCCGGTGACGGCGGCGGGGGTTTTGCATCGTTAGACCGTATCCGAGGTCGCGCCCGGTCAGGCAACCATCACGGTATCGCCGGTGTTCACTTGGCCGCCCTCGATCACCTCGCACAGGATGCCGAAGGTGTCATGGCCGAGACCCTGCTTCATGGCCTTATCGACGTTCAGGTCGACCGCACCGGTATCGGGGTTGACCTCCGCCGCCGGGTGAGCCGGCATGGCCGCTGCCACGCGCAGGGTCACGGCGCCGCCGATGCGCACCGTGCGGCCGATCCAGTTCAACTCGTCCCACGCCGGCGGACCGTCGATCAGCAGGTTGCCACGAAAGCGCAGCGGGTCCACCGGCTGGCCCACCACCCGCTCGATGTCGGAGACACTGGCGCGGTTGATGAGCACCACGCCCGGCCGGTCGTGGTTGGCGAAGGTCTCGCCCGGCTTGGCGATCACCAGACGCGGCTTGCCCCGGCTGTGGCCGCGCAGGAAGGCGGTGAAGAAGTCTTCCAGGATGGCCCGGCCGATCGGCTGGCTGAGGTCGCCGCGCGCCACCTGGCGGCCGTCGCGCTCCACCGTCAGCACGTTCAGCGGTTCGATGAAGCGGGTGACCAGAGTGGCCAGCTTGGGGCAATCGCTGAGGGTGACGAGGCTCGACCGCGGCAGGCGGCCGGTGACCACATCGCCGGCCCCGACGGTCGATCCGGCCCCGTGGGCGAGGGCGTAGCGGTGGTCACCCTGCATGCCGCCCCCCGTTTCCAGCGTGGCATGCTCAAGCGCCTGTGGGCTCAGGGCCTTGACGGGGTAGCGGTAGAGGGCGGCGACGTGACAGCTCATGAACACTCCATCGGCCAATGCGCCGGGCTTGTCAACATGAAGCTCATGTGACGGTCGGCTGATGGAGGGAACGCCTTACCCTCCGCGCATGCTGCTGCCACTTGCGGCGGAAGGGGTGTCTGCCTTATCTCCCTTTCAACCGTGAGGGGTTGCCGGTCGCCTATGGCAGGGACCGCCGGCCTCGTCAACCAAAGCGGGGATAGGATCATGGATTTCGAGAAGTTTACCGACCGCTCCAAGGGCTTCATCCAGGCCGCGCAGACCATCGCCCTGCGCCAGAACCACCAGCAGGTGACGCCCGAGCACCTGCTGAAGGCGCTGCTGGACGACAAGGAGGGCTTGGCCGCCACCCTGCTGCGTGCCGCCAAGGCCGATCCCGCCAAGGCGCTGGCCGAGGTGACGGCGACGCTCGACAAGCTGCCGCAGGTGCAGGGCGCGCAGATGTATGTGGCGCAGGACCTGGGCCGGGTGCTCGATCAGGCCACCCAGGCGGCGGAAAAGGCCGGCGACAGCTTCGTCACCGCCGAGTACATGTTGCTCGCCCTGGCGACCTCGCAGACTCCCGCCGGCCGCATTCTCAAGGACGCCGGGCTGACGCCGCAGGCCCTCAACGCCGCCATCCGCGACCTGCGCAAGGGCCGCACCGCCCAGTCGGCGGGGGCGGAGGAGCAGTACGACGCCCTGAAGAAGTACGCCCGCGACCTGACGGCGGCGGCGCGGGACGGCAAGCTCGATCCCGTCATCGGCCGCGACGAGGAAATCCGCCGCACCATCCAGGTGCTCAGCCGCCGCACCAAGAACAACCCGGTTCTCATCGGCGAACCCGGCGTCGGCAAGACCGCCATCGTCGAGGGGCTGGCGCTGCGCATCATCAACGGCGACGTGCCCGAGAGCCTGCAAAACAAGACGCTGCTGGCGCTCGACCTGGGCGCCATGGTGGCCGGCGCCAAGTTTCGGGGCGAGTTCGAGGAACGCCTGAAGGCGGTGCTCCAGGAAGTGACTTCCGCCGAAGGCCGGATCGTGCTGTTCATCGACGAGATGCATACCCTGGTCGGCGCCGGCAAGGCGGAGGGCGCCATGGACGCCTCCAACATGATCAAGCCGGCACTGGCGCGCGGCGAGTTGCATTGCGTCGGTGCCACCACGCTTGACGAATACCGCAAGCATGTGGAGAAGGACGCCGCCCTGGCGCGCCGCTTCCAGCCGGTGTTCGTGCAGGAGCCGTCGGTGGAGGACACCATCTCCATCCTGCGCGGCATCAAGGAGAAGTACGAGTTGCACCACGGCGTGCGCATCGCCGATGCGGCGCTGGTGTCGGCCGCCACCCTCTCCAACCGCTACATCACCGACCGCTTCCTGCCCGACAAGGCCATCGATCTGGTGGACGAGGCGGCCAGCCGCCTGCGCATGGAAGTGGATAGCAAGCCCGAGGCCCTGGACGAGCTTGACCGCCGCATCGTCCAGCTGAAGATCGAACGCGAGGCCCTGAAGAAGGAGCCCGACGACGCTTCCCGCGACCGTCTCGGCAAGCTGGAAAAGGAACTGGCCGAGTTGGAGTCCGAAAGCGCCGATCTGACCTCCCGCTGGCAGGCGGAAAAGGCCAAGGTCGCCTCTGCCTCCAAGCTGAAGGAGGAACTGGAGCAGGCCCGTTCCGAGCTGGAGCGCGCCCTGCGCGAAAGCCGCTACGAGAAGGCCGGCGAACTGCAATACGCCACCATCCCCCAGCTTGAGACCAAGCTCAAGCAGGCCGAGCAGCGCGAACGCGGCGATGGCGCCCTGGTGGACGAGACGGTGACGCCGGAGAACATCGCCGGCGTGGTCAGCCGCTGGACCGGCATCCCGGTCGACAAGATGCTCACCGGCGAGCGCGAGAAGCTGCTGCACATGGAGGACCGGCTCCAGTCCCGCGTGGTCGGCCAGCGCGAGGCGGTGGTGGCCGTTTCCAACGCCATCCGCCGCGCCCGCGCCGGCATCAGCGACCCCAACCGGCCCATGGGCAGCTTCCTGTTCCTTGGTCCGACCGGCGTCGGCAAGACCGAGCTGACCAAGGCCCTGGCCGCCTTCCTGTTCGACGACGAAACCGCCATGGTCCGCATCGACATGTCGGAGTTCATGGAGAAGCACGCCGTCGCCCGCCTGATCGGCGCCCCGCCGGGCTACGTCGGGTACGAGGAAGGCGGTTCGCTGACCGAGGCGGTGCGCCGCCGTCCGTATCAGGTGGTGTTGTTCGACGAGGTGGAGAAGGCGCACCCCGACGTCTTCAACGTGCTGCTGCAAGTGCTCGACGACGGCCGCCTGACCGATGGTCAGGGCCGCACGGTGGATTTCCGCAACACGCTGATCGTCATGACCTCCAACCTGGGGGCGGAGATCCTCGCCAACCAGCCGGAGGGCCAGGACAGCAGCGCCGTGCGGGCCGACGTGATGGAGGTGGTGCGCAGCGCCTTCCGGCCGGAGTTCCTCAACCGGTTGGATGAGATCCTGCTGTTCCACCGCCTGTTCCGCGAGAACCTGGCGGGCATCGTCGACATCCAGATCGGCCGTCTGGCCAAGCGCCTCGCCGACCGCCAGATCACCCTGGAGATGGACGGCGCTGCCCGCGACTGGCTGGCCGAGAAGGGCTTCGACCCCGTCTATGGCGCCCGGCCGCTGAAGCGGGTGATCCAGCGCAGCCTGGAGAACCCGCTCGCCATAATGATGCTGGAAGGCCGCATCGCCGACGGCGGCACCATTCGCCTCGGCGCCGAGGGCGACCGCCTGGTCATCAACGGTGAGGCCGTGGCGGCGGAAGCGGCGTAAGCGATCGGGTAAGGGGTAGCCACCAAGTACACCAAGAGGCTGCGGCTTGATGGTCGTGGCCTCTTGTCGTGTCGGGCTGTGGTTTTGTAACCACCAAGACACAAAGACACCAAGGCGCTGCGGTGGGATGGCGGCGTCTCGCTCAGTGTCCGCTGCTGTGTGAGTCTTGCGGGCGAAGCCCGCAGGAACGCTTGAAGGCGCGGCTGCCGGACACCACCGTCACCGCCCTGCACCGCTTTCTTGGTGTCTTTGTGCCTTGGTGGTCAAACCGCCGCGGAAAGGAAAAAGAGGCTACGGCCTTTAAGCCGCAGCCTCTTGGTGTACTTGGTGCCTTGGTGGCTAACAACCACCGCCGGCCTCACTGCCCTGCGCTGGCCACCTTCGAAAGGCTCGGCAGCGAGGCATAGGTGCGGCGCGTCTCGGCCATGGCGGTCTTGAAGCGTTGCAACTCCTTCGCCTCCAGGATACGGCCGGTGGGGAAGCGCACGCCCTGCGGATTGACGTGAGCACCGTTCTTCAGGATTTCGTAGTGCAGGTGCGGGCCCGTGGACCGTCCGGTGCTGCCGACGTAGCCGATGATATCGCCCTGTTTGACGCGGGTGCCCGGCTTCATGCCCTTCGCGATCTTCGACATGTGGGCGTAGGCGGTGTCGAATTCCTTGTTGTGGCGAATGCGCACGTAGTTGCCGTAGGAGCTGAAGGGGCCAGCCTTCTCGATTACCCCATCGCCGGCGGCATAGATCGGCGTGCCGGTGGGGGCGGCGAAATCGATGCCCTTGTGCATCTTGGAATAGCCCAGCACCGGGTGAGTGCGCATGCCGTAACCGGACGACAGGCGCGCTCCGTTGACCGGCGTGCGCAACAGCGCCTTGCGGACGGAGTGCCCTTTGGCATCATAATAGTCAACTTCGCCGCTGCTATCCTCGTAGCGGTAGATTTCGTAGCGCTTGCCGGACAGCGTCAGGGACGCGAAGGAAACCTCGCCTTCCCGCACGGTGCGGCCGTCTTCGGTGCGTTCGCGGTCGAACATCACCTCGAAGGCGTCTCCCGGCTGGATGTCGCGCTGGAAGTCAACGTCGTAGCTGAACGCCTTGATGATTTCGCTCAGCACGGCGATGGGGATGCCGGCGTTGGTGCCGTCCTGGAACAGGCTGCTTTCAATGGTGCCCTCGCCGCGCAGCTTCTCGGCCATCACCGGCGCCTTTTCCTCGGCCGGGGCGAAGGTGCCGCTGGCGGGATCGCGGGTGGCGCCAACGCGCAGGGCAGGCTGCGGCTCGAAGGTGAAGCCTTGGAACACTTCGCCGCCATCGGGGGTGGCGGTGGCATCGAAGGTCAGCGTGATCTCATGGCCGGGGCGCAGCTGACGCGGATCCCACACCTCTTGGAGAGCCTGAATGGAGCTGTGAGCTTCGGTGGCATCGACGCCGGCTGACACCAGCACGCCCATGAGGGTGTCGCCGCGTTTGATGGTCAGTGTCTGTTCAACGACGCCGGCCTCTGTCGCCACACCGGCTTCTCCGGGAGTGGCCGTCGCCTCGGCCGGCTCCTTGTCCGGGGAGACCATGGTGAAGGCCACGGTCTGCATCGGCAGAGGCTCGGCCTTGACCATGGTCCCCGGAGAGGTTGCCGTTCCGGAGGGCGCTGTCGGATTCAGGGGGGCGGGCGAGACGGTGGTGGCTGCGGTGTCAGCCTGGGTATCGGATCGGGGGGAGGTGGGCCATCCGAGGATGATCGCCATGGTCAGGGCGGAGGTTCCCGCTGCCACCACGAAGGTAGCGGCGCGACGGGCTTGTCGCGTCCGGTTCATTCGTTAGCTCCTCTCTACTCACTCGACCCTCGGACCCGGCTTATGCGGTTTTCCCCGCCGGTTTCCGCGGGTGAACGATGCCGCTGCAAGGCGCGGCTGTCAACGTGTTTCACGGTGTTTCCCGGCCATTTCAAAGGTTCCTGCGACGTTCCGCATGCCCTCTGCATGACTGCCGCATGCTGGTGAATATCTCGGGGGAGGGGGGTCCCCCTGTCTCGCCTGCCTCGGTGTGCCCACGCGCGCTATCCATATATGCCAAATGGCCAGTCAGGCGAAGGCGTCATGAAGGGGGGATTTTCTTGTTGACAGTTCTGTGGCAGGCGCCTATCTATCCGCCACCGACGCGGCGGACCTGCCGCGAAGGCAATCGGAAAACGTTCGTCAGCGGCCCCCAGGGCTTCGGCCTGGTGGCGATCTTCCTGCTTCGGCGGGGCTGCGAAAACAACCGGTTGACAGAGGCGGATGGATCTGGTTGATACGCCGCCTTGCACCTCCTTCCGGCTCCGCCGGGTGGCGGTGAAAAAGAGAAAAAAGAAGTTGACAACGACTTCGGTGTTCTCTAAATAACGGCCTCCCCGGCGGGCCGGGCGGTTCCGGAAGGGATCGCGGGACACGGGGAAAGAATTCCGGAGCTTCTGGCTCCCT
>JAEWWF010000155.1 GCA_023396465.1 Pseudomonadota bacterium | reverse complement strand
ACATAGCCCTGATGCGCCGCACCGTCGGCCCCGCCATGGGGGTCAAGGCCTCCGGCGGGGTGCGCACCACCGAAGACGCCCGCCGCATGATCGCGGCTGGCGCCTCGCGCATCGGCGCCAGCGCCAGCGTCGCCATCATCGGCGCCGCCTGAGCCCTCGCGGCGCGGCGGTTCCGTCCGCGCCACCGGCCCCCGCGCCGGCCTTCACCCCAACGGAACCGCGCCGACCGGACCACACAAGATCCGGCCCCCGCGAGACTTCATGGGACCGCGCCCCGGCGCGGGACGTCTTCCAAGGGAGTTCAATCATGAAGAAGCTTCTGTCCTCGCTGATGGTCGCAGGGGCCATGCTGGCGACCCCCGCCCTGGCCGCCGACGTGGTGCCGACGCCTGAGAAGATCGAAACCTTCAAGACCGATGCCGCCGGCAAGACCTTCAGCATCGCGACGGTGGTGAAGGTGGACGGCATCGCCTGGTTCGACCGCATGCGCGACGGCGTCAAGCAGTTCGGCGCCGACACCGGCCACGACACCTGGATGGTCGGCCCGAGCCAGGCCGACGCCGCCGCCCAGGTGCAGCTGATCGAAAACCTCATCGCCCAGGGCGTCGACGCCATCCTGGTGGTGCCGTTCTCGGTCGAGGCGGTGGAGCCGGTGCTGAAGAAGGCGCGTGATCGCGGCATCGTGGTCATCGCCCACGAAGCCTCCAACATCCAGAACGCCGACTACGTGCTGGAAGCCTTCGACAACCACGCCTATGGCGCCAAGCTGATGGAAGTGCTGGGCGGTTACATGGGCGGTGAAGGCAAGTACGTCACCACCGTCGGCAGCCTGACCTCCAAGTCGCAGAACGAGTGGATCGACGGCGCCGTCGCCTATCAGAAGGAACACTTCCCGAAGATGGAGCAGGTCACCACCCGCCTGGAGACCTATGACGACGCCAACACCGACTACAACAAGCTGAAGGAAGTGCTGACCACCTACCCCGACCTCAAGGGCATCGTCGGTGGTCCGATGCCGACCTCGGCCGGCGCCGGGCGTCTGATCGCCGAGCGCGGCCTCAACGGCAAGATGTTCTTCGCCGGCACCGGCCTGGTGTCGGTGGCGGGCGAATACCTCGCCAAGGACAACATCCAGTACATCCAGTTCTGGGATCCGGCGGTCGCCGGCTATGCCATGAACATGCTGGCGATCATGGCCCTCACCGGCCAGGGCGACCAGATCAAGGCTGGCCTTGACCTCGGCCTGCCGGGCTACACCGACCTGTCGACGCCGGAAGGCGCCAAGACCAACCTGGTCTACGGCCAGGGCTGGGTCGGCGTGACCAAGGACAACATGGACGAGTACAACTTCTGAGCGTGCCTGCCGGGCGCGGCAGGCGGCCCCTTCGGCCCACCGCCGCGCCCTTTTCTTTCCGCACACGCTCTGAACCCCTGAAGATGGCGGGCTGATCATGTCGGACGCTTTCATCCAACTCCGCGACATCCGCAAGGAATTTGCCGGCGTTGTCGCCCTCGACGACATCTCCCTGACCATCCGCGCGGGGGAGATCCACTGTCTCGCCGGCGAGAACGGTTCCGGCAAGTCGACGGTCATCAAGGTCATGTCGGGCGTCTACCAACCCGACGGTGGCACCATCCTCATCGACGGCAAGCCGGTCAGCCGGCTGACCCCGATTTCGGCCATCGGCCATGGCGTGCAGGTGATCTACCAGGACTTCTCGTTGTTCGGGAACCTGACCGTGGCCGAAAACCTGGCCATGAACGTCCACCTGCGCGAAAAGCGCAGCCTGATGAACTGGCGCCAGACCCGCGCCATCGCCGCCGAGGCGGTGGACCGGTTGAAGGTCGATCTCGACCTCGACGCCGAGGTGGGCCGCCTGCCCACCGCCGGCAAGCAGCTGGTGGCCATCGCCCGGGCGCTGATGTCCGACGCCCGCCTCATCATCATGGACGAGCCGACCACGGCGCTGACCCGCAAGGAAGTCGAGACGCTGTTCCGCATCGTCCACGACATCCAGTCGCGCGGCATCGCCATCCTGTTCGTCAGCCACAAAATGCGCGAGATGCTGGAGATCAGCGAGCGCATGACGGTGATCCGCAACGGCCGCATGGTCGCCGAGGGACCGACCCGGGACTTCGACGAGGCCTCCATCACCCGCCACATGACCGGCAGCGACATCCTCAACGAGCCCTACGTCTGGACGCCGCCCGCCGGCACGGAACCGGCGCCGCGCCTGGAAATCCGCGACCTCGCCGTGCCCGGCCACTTCGAGGGCCTGTCGCTCAGTGTCCGCCCCGGCGAAATCGTCGGCCTATCCGGCCTGCTCGGCTCCGGCCGCACCGAGGTGGCGTTGACCCTGTTCGGCATGCTGCCGGGCTATCGCGGCGAGATCCGCGTCGACGGCGCCCCCATCGCCCTGCGCAGCACCCACGACGCCATCGAGGCCGGCATCGCCTACGTGCCGGAGGACCGTCTGACCGAGGGCCTGTTCCTCACCCAGAGCATCAACCGCAACATGCTGGCGACGTCCTACGAGCGTCTGGCGCCCCGGCTGGTGATCGACCGCGACCGCGCCGACACCATGACCAGCGGCATGATCAAGTCCATGCAGATCGCCACGCCGACCGGCGAGAAGCCGGTGATCGAGCTGTCGGGCGGCAACCAGCAGCGTGTCGTGCTGGCCCGCTGGCTGCTGACCGATGCCCGCGTGCTGATCCTCAACGGCCCGACGGTCGGCGTCGATGTCGGTTCCAAGGCCGAAATCCACCGCAAGATCCGCGAACTGGCCGTGCGTCACGGGCTGGCGGTGGTGATGATCTCCGACGACGTGCTGGAACTGGTGCAGAACTGCAACCGCATCGTCCTCATGCATCGCGGCCGCTTCGTCGACGAGGTGGAGACCGCCACGACGACCGAAGAACACGTCAGCGACATGCTGAAGACGTTTACGTAAGGGGGGGACGTCATGACCTGGCTCCGCCGTTCGGAAGTGGTCATCGCCGGCATTCTGGTGCTCGCCATGATCGTCATCGGGCTGGTCAATCCAGCCTTCTGGCAGCCCGACAACCTGTTCAGCCTGCTGCGCAGCAACGTGATCATCGGCATCATGGCGCTGGGCGTGCTGCTGGTGCTGATCTCGGGCGGCATCGACGTGTCGTTCCCCGCCTTCGCGGTGGCCGCCATGTACCTGACCGTCAAGGGAATGCTGTACTTCGGCTATGACGGGGTGGCGCTGCCGTTCCTCACCGCCGCCGTCATGGGGCTGCTGTTCGGCTGCCTGAACGCCTTTTTCGTCTACAAGTTCCGCATGATCCCGCTGATCGTCACGCTCGGCACCGGCGCCATGGTGCGCGGGTTCCTGCTCGGCGTGGTCGGCACCAGCATGATCAACATCAACAAAATGCCGCCGTCACTGATCGAGTTCGCCCGCACCGACGTGCTCAGCTTCACCAAGGCCGACGGCACCACCTACGGCCTGACCGCCATGGTGCTGATCTACTTCGGCCTCGCCCTCGCCATGCATCTGGTGCTGCGCTACACCATGATCGGCCGCAGCGTCTATGCCCTGGGCGGCGACGCGGAAGCGGCGCGGCGGGCCGGCTTCGACCTGCGCAAGACCATTTTCTTCGTCTACTGCACCGCCGGCGCGCTGGCCGGTTTCGCCGGGCTGCTGCACAGCGGCATGATCTGGCTCGCCAACCCGCGCGACTTCGTGGGGCTGGAACTGGACGTCATCGCCGCCGTGGTGCTGGGCGGCGCCTCCATCTTCGGCGGCCGCGGCACCGTGCTCGGCACCATGCTCGGGGTCTTCATGCTGGTGATGGTCAAGAACAGCCTGATCATCATGAAGGTCGACACCACCTGGCAGCGCGTGGTGGTGGGCGTCATCATCGTCATCGCGACAGCCGTCACCGCCTGGCGTGACCGCCGGCGGCAGGCGTGAGGAGGCTGGATCATGAAGTACCAGATGGATTTCCGCAGCCTGCTCAACCGCGACAACAACATCGTTCAGCTGATCGTCATGACGATCCTGATCTTCGCGGTGATGGCGGCTCTGAGCCCCGACAAGTTCCTGCGCTACTATAACTTCGAGTCGATCACCTACATCTTCCCGGAACTCGGTCTGCTGTCGATCGCCATGATGATCGCCATGCTGACCGGCGGCATCGACCTGTCGGTGGTCGGCATCGCCAACCTGTCGGGCATCCTGGCCGGGGTGGTGTTCCACCGGCTGGCCGGCGACACCGGCATCGCCGATGCCCCCTTCCAGGTGGTGCTGCTGGGCGGCGTGGTGGCCATCGGCACCGGCGTGGTGGCGGGGGCGCTCAACGGCTTCCTGGTGACACGGGCGGGGATCATCCCGATCCTCGCCACCCTCGGCACCGGGCAGGTGTTCACCGGCCTCGCCATCGTGCTGACCGGCGGCCCGGCATTGGTCGGCTTCCCGGAAGCCTGGGCCTTCCTCGGCAACGGCAAGGTGTTCGGGGTGGCGACGCCCTTCGTGCTGTTCCTCGTCATCGCCGCCGTCATCGCCTTCATCCTCAGCCGGACCACCTTCGGCATCAACCTGATGCTGATCGGCACCAACCCGAAGGCTGCCCTGTTCGCCGGGCTGAAGCGCGAACGCATGATCTTCTACAGCTACATGCTGACCGGCGTGCTGGCGTCGGTGGCCGGCATCATCCTGTCGGGCCGCACCAACGCCGCCAAATCGGACTACGGCACCTCCTATCTGCTGCAAGCGGTGCTGATCGCCGTGCTCGGCGGCACCAACCCGGCCGGCGGCAAGGGCACGGTGCTCGGCATCTCCATCGCCGTGGTGGCGCTGATGCTGCTGGCCAGCGGCTTCCAGATCCTGCGTTTCTCCAACCACCTGATCGATTTCATCTGGGGCGCCTTCCTGCTCCTGGTGATCGCCATCAATGCCTTCAAGAACCGCACCCGCTGACGGGACGGGGGAGGACACCATGAGCGACCGTGACCGCGACCACGCCACCACCACCATCCACCTGCGCAAGGGCTTCTTCGAGACGCCGGAGCGTATTGTCGCCGAGACCGATGGCCTGACCGCCAGCCTGTTCCGCTACGACAGCGGCATCGAGGCGGTGCGCCTGACCAACCGGCGTGGCCATCTGGTGGTTCTGCCCTATTTCGGCCAGATGATCTGGGACGCCGTGTTCGACGGCGTCGACCTGACCATGGCCAACATGTTCGACATGCCGCGCCCGGCGGATGTCATCGTCGGCACCTACGGCTGTTTCGCCTTCCACTCCGGCCTGCTGCGCAACGGCTGCCCCGGCCCGCAGGACAGCCACCCGCTGCATGGGGAAATGCCCTGCGCCGCCATGGACGCCGCCGCCCTCGAGATCGGCCGCGACGCCGAAGGCGCCTTCCTGGCCCTGTCCGGCCGGCGGGAATACGTGATGGGCTTCGGCGCCCATTACATGGCGCGGCCGCGGGTGGTGCTGCGGCCCGACAGCGCCCTGTTCGACATCGAGATGGCGGTGGAGAACCTGTCCGGCGCCGCCATGGACCTGATGTACATGTGCCACGTCAACTTCGCCTTCTGCGACGGCGCCCGCATCGTCCAGCCGGCCCCCTTCACGCCCGAGGCCACCGTCGTCCGCACCCAGGTGCCGGCCCATGTGCCGCGCAGCGACGCCTACGACGCCCTGCTCGACGCCCTGGCGCGCGACCCGGCGGTGATGGAGGTGCTGGACGAGCCGGCCCGCTACGACCCCGAACAGGTGTTCTACATCCGTGGCCTGCGCAGCGGCGCCGACGGCCGCACCGCCCTGATGGCACGGCGGCGCGAGGGCGATGCCTTCCACATCGCCTATGCCGTGCGCGACTTCCCGAAGACGGTGCGCTGGGTGCTGGTCAACAGCGATCAGAAGGTCAACGCCTTCGCCCTGCCCTCCACCTGCGAGCCCGAGGGCTACACCGCCGAGAAGGCCAAGGGCAACGTGCAGACCCTGGCCGGCGGGCAGACGCGGCGCTTCTCCGTCCGCCTCGGCTACCTGACCACCGCCGAGGCCGAGGCCGCCGAAGCCGCCATCCGCGCCCTGTGACCGACACCCCATCGCGGCGCCGCCCTGGCGCGGCCCGCCGCCAGACGAAGGAGAAGGCCATGTCCGGCAAGATCGCCGTGGTCGGCAGCAACATGGTCGACCTCATCACCTACACCGCCCGCATGCCGGCCCCCGGCGAAACCATCGAGGCGCCGCGCTTCGAGATGGGCTGTGGCGGCAAGGGCGCCAACCAGGCCATCGCGGCGGCACGCCTGGGGGCGGAGGTGATGATGGTCACCAAGGTCGGCGACGACATCTTCGCCGACAACACCATCCGCAACTTCGAGACATCAGGCATCGACACCCGTTTCGTGGAGCGCGTGCCCGGCACCTCCAGCGGCGTCGCCCCCATCTTCGTCGAGCCGTCGGGCGAGAACAGCATCCTCATCGTCAAGGGCGCCAACGCCCTGCTCTCCCCCGCCGACATCGACCGGGCGGCGGAGGCGCTGAAGGAGTGCGACCTGATCGTCATGCAGCTGGAAGTCCCGCTGGAGACGGTCTATCACACCATCGACTTCGGCGCCCGCCACGGCATCGAGACGCTGCTGAACCCGGCCCCGGCCGACCCGCTGCTCGACCCGGCGCGCATCGAGACGGTGACCTTCTTCGTCCCCAATCAGACCGAACTGGCCACCATCACCGGCCTGCCGGTGACGTCGGAGGCCGAGGCCGAGGCCGCCGCCCGCACCCTGGTGGCGCGCGGCATCCGCACCGTCATCGTCACCCTGGGGGCCCGTGGCGCGCTGCTGGTCACCGCCGGCGAGGCCACCCGCCGCATCGAGCCGGTGCGGGTGCGGCCGGTCGACACCACCGGCGCCGGCGATGCCTTCATCGGCAGCTTCGCCCGCTACCACGTCGCCAGCCGCGACCTCGACGCCGCGCTGCACAAGGCGGTGCGCTACGCCGCCGACAGCATCACCAGGCCGGGGACACAGAAGTCCTATGCCACGCAGTCGGCCTTCGATGCCTTCTGTGCCAGCCTCGACACCGGCAGCCACTCCGCGTAAGGCGGAGCCGTCGGCAGCCGTTCGCAAGGAGAAACCAACCATGCCGCGCGCCGTCATTGGAGTGGACGTTGGAACCGGCAGCGCCCGCGCCGGCATCTTCACCCTTGATGGCCGCCGGCTGGCCACGGCGGTGCGGCCGATCCGCCTGTGGCGGCCGGAGCCGGAGTGGGCCGAACAGTCCTCCGACGACATCTGGGCCGCCGTCTGCGCCGCCGTGCGCGAAGCCGTGGCCGCCTGCGCCGAAGCGCCCCGGGTGGTCGGCATCGGCTTCGATGCGACGTGTTCGCTGGTGGTGGTCGACGCCGCCGGCAAGCCGGTGAGCGTCGATCCCGGCGGCGACGATGCCCGCAACGTCATCGTCTGGATGGACCACCGCGCCATTGCCCAGACCGAGCGCATCAACGCCGGCGACCACGAGGTGCTGCGCTATGTCGGCGGACGCCTGTCGCCGGAGATGCAGACGCCCAAGCTGCTGTGGCTGAAGACCCATCTGCCGCAGGCGTGGCAGCGGGCGGCGCATTTCTTCGACCTGCCCGACTTCCTCACCTGGCGGGCCACCGGCTCGTTGCGGCGGTCGTTGTGCTCGCTGGTGTGCAAGTGGACCTACCTCGGCCACGAAGACCGTTGGGACGACGCTTACCTGCGCGCCATCGGCCTTGGTGATCTGGTGGACGAGGGTCATGCCCGCATCGGCACCGATGTCGGCGCCGTCGGCAGCGCCATCGCCGGCGGCCTGTCGGCGACGGCGGCGGCGGAATTGGGGCTGCCGGCGGGCATCGCCGTCGGCACCTCGATGATCGACGCCCATGCCGGCGGCATCGGGGTGATCGGCGCCGCCGTGCCGGAATGCGGCCGGGTGGACTTCGACCGCCGGCTGGCGCTGATCGGCGGCACCTCCAGCTGTCACATGGCGGTGAGCGCCGGGACGCCGCGCTTCATTCCCGGCGTCTGGGGGCCCTATTGGTCGGCCATGGTGCCCGGCCTGTGGCTGGCGGAAGGCGGCCAGTCTGCCACCGGGGCGCTGGTCGATCATGTGGTGCAAGGCCATCCCCGTCATGCCGATCTGGCGACGGCGGCGGAACGGTCGGGCGTCACCGTCTATCAGTTGCTGAACGAGCATCTGGCGGCGCTGGCGGCGCACGAGGGGGTGCCGGTGGCCGCCCTGACCGCCGACCTGCACGTCCTGCCCTACTTCCACGGCAACCGCTCCCCGCGCGCCGATGCCACCCTACGCGGCATGGTCAGCGGCCTGCGGCTGTCGGACAGTCTCGATGACATGGCGCGGCTCTACCTTGCCACCGTGCAGGCCATCGCCTACGGCACCCGCCATATCATCGCGGCGATGACCCACGCCGGCTATGCCATCGATACCATCCTGGCCTGCGGCGGCGGCACCAAGAACCCGGTGTTCCTGCAAGCCCACGCCGACGCCACCGGCTGCGCCGTGGTGCTGCCGGAGGAACCGGAGGCGGTGCTGCTGGGCGCGGCGGTGCTGGGGGCGGTGGCGGCCGGGGCGTGGCCCGACATCCCCGCCGCCATGGCCGCCATGAGCCGCGCCGACCGCGTCATCGCGGCGGCGGAAGGACCGGAGCGGGCTTATCACGACCGCAAATACCGGGTGTTCCAGCGCCTCTACGACGACCAGATGGCCTATCGCGCGCTGATGCAGGCGCCGTGATGCCCCGCATCACCGCCCGCTGCGTCGGCGGTGGTGATCTCAGCGCAGGCGGAAGGTGAAGGGCACCATCACCACCGCCGCCTCGGTCACTCCCGGCGGCGCCGGGGCGAAGCGCCAGCGGCGGATGGCGGCCAGCGCCGCCTCGTCCAGCAGCGGCCAGCCGGCGCTGTCCACCACATGCGCCTCGCCGATTCGGCCGGAGGGCAGCACCCGCACCCGCACCACCACCCGGCCTTCCTGACGCCCGGCACGCGCCTGCGGCGGGTAGGCCGGGACCGGCGCATCGTGCGTCCCCAAGGTCCATTCCGGTGTCCACGGCACGGCGGCGGACGGGGCGGATAGCGGCACGGCGGCGGCTGGTTGCGGGACGACGGCACGCGGCGATGGAGCAGTCTCCGACATGGCGGGCGCCGGCACCGGCGGACGCGCTGGTGCCTTGGCGGCGGCGGACGTCACCGCCGGCTTGCGGGCCGGCGGTGACGGTGGGCCGGGAGTCGGAGGTGGTTCGGCAACGTCCGCAAGGACCGGCGGCGGGACGGCTTCCGTGACGGCCGGCTCGGGCACCGGCTCCGGCGGAGCGGGAACGGCGGCCGGCTCGGAGGCGGGGACGGGCTCGGGGGCCGGCGCCATCACGATGATCATGGACGCGGCCGGTTGCGGCTGCGGTTGCGGCCGACCGGACCACGGCGAAAGCATCAGGGCGACGGCCGCCGCCGCGTGGAGACCGACGGAAACCACAAGCGCCGCCACGCCCCACCCACCGCCGGCCGTGGTGGCGACGGTGGCGCGCGGGTCGCTCCCGGGCGGTGCGTCCATCATGGCGCCAAGCCCCTTCAGTC
>JAEWWF010000141.1 GCA_023396465.1 Pseudomonadota bacterium | reverse complement strand
GTGCTGGAGCGCCTGAAGATCGACCCGGCGGCGGCATCCAGTGTCTTCCTGACAACCGTGACGGATGTGGTAGGCTTCTTCGCCTTCCTGGGGTTGGCGACGATTTTCCTTCTCTAGACGGGGCGCGCCGCGGTCCATGTCGTTTGAGCGCCAGTACCTTGATCGCCTGCAACAGGATCTCGATCGCTGGATCGCCGCCGGCCATGTGCCGGCCGATCGGCGGGCGCTGTTGCTGGCCGACGCCGCCGCCTGGCAACCGCCATCGTCCCGCGCCGGCATGAGCGCCATGCTCACCCTTCTCGGCGCCTTGCTGCTGGGGGTGGGCGCCGTCGCCTTCGTTGCCGCCAACTGGGCGGAAATGGGGCGGATCGCCCGGGTGGCGGTGCTGTTCGCCAGCATGACCGCCGCCTTCGGTGCCGCCTGGTGGCTCATGGAGCGGGGCCAACGGCCGCAGGCGGGGCAGGGCCTCATCCTGCTTGGCGTGATCCTGTTCGGCGCCAGCATCCATCTGATCGCCCAGACCTATCAGATCGAGGCGCACTATCCCAATGGCGTCCTGCTGTGGGCGGCGGGGGCCGTTCTGGCGGCGGCGGCGGTGCCCTCGGCGCCCAGCCTGTGGCTTGGCTTCGCCCTGCTCGGGCTGTGGAGCTGGCAGGAGATGTTTTACGACTCCCTGGCGCTCCATCTGCCTTTCCTGCCCGCCTGGGCGGCGGCGGCGGCGGTGGCCGTGATCGGCCGCTGGTGGCGCTGTCTGTCCTTCGGCATCCTGCTGCTGGCCTGCTGGTACGGCCTGACCGGCCTCGCCCTCATGGCCGACCACGACCTCGCGCCCGTCGACGGCGCGGCGCTGATGCTGGCGGTGCCGGTCGGACTGTGGCTGCTGGGGGAGCGGGTGCCACAGGTCGGCGGCATGCTGCATGGACTGGGCGTCGCCGGCTCTATCCTAGCGGCGGCGGTTATCCTTCAGCCAGAGGTGGAAGCCGAGCGCCTCTCCCTGACGCTGGGAGGCGCCGTCGTGGCGCTGGGGGTGGCCGTGGCCGCGGGGCTGTGGGCGCGGCCGTCCCGCCTCCGGTTGGTTTTGGCGCTGACGGTGGCCGCTCTACCGCTGCTGCGGCTGGCGGTGGAGGTCTTGCCGCTGTCGGGGCTCCTGACCACCTGGGCGTTGCTGTTGGGTTTCCTGATGCTGGTGATTGCCCTCGCCGTGCTCGGCGGGCGCGAGGGCAGCCGAGTGACCCGGCGCATCGCCTATACCGCCTTCGGTCTGCATGTGGTGCTTCTTTATACGGTTGGCATCGTTTCGCTGCTGTCGCTGTTCGCCGTGTTCTCCGTGGTTGGCACGCTGCTGCTGGTGGCGGCCTTGCGGATGGAGAAAAGGGCATGAAGGTCTCTCTCAGGGTCCGCATCGGCGGTGTGGTCGGGGTGATGTTGGCGGTGCTGGTGACCATGGTGGTGATCCGCCAATGGCCGCTGGTATCGGGGGAGGAAGTGGTTCTGGCCACCCAGCCGGTCGACCCGCGCTCGCTGTTGCGCGGCGATTACGTCGTGCTGGGATATGCCGCCTCGCGCCTGAGCGAAGCCAGCCTGCCGCTGCCGGAGGTGACGGAGGGCGACATCGTGTACGTACCGCTGAGCGGGCCGGATGCGGGCGGCCTGTGGCATCCGGCGGGGGTCATGCTGGTGCCGCCGCTCGGGCCGGTGCGGTTCCTGCGCGGCCGTGTCACCAGCCATTGGGAGGAGGCGCCGCCGGAGGCCGTGTCCGATCCCGGACCCGATGCCACCACTCCCGAGGGCACGGGCGCGGACGAGCGGACGCCCGATGCCGCCGCATCTCCCGGCCGTCGAGGGGCGGCTTGCCAGCCGGACCGCTGCCGCGTCATTGCCGTCGACTATGGCATAGAGAGCTATTTCGTGCCGGAGAACACCGGCGGCGATCTGGAGAGGCTGGTGCGCGAAGGCGGCCGGCTGTCCGTGGCGGTGGCTGTCGACGGACGTGGGCGGGCGGTCATCGCCGGGTTGGTGGTGGATGGCGAGCGGGTCAGCCGCGAGGGGCTGTTCTAGGTGCAGATCGGGTAGCGTGCGGAATGGCTGCGGCGTCAAGGCCGGGGATCGGCCAATCCCCTAGAAGATCAGCGCCAACAGCCCGATGACCACCAGCAGGCCGATGAGGAAGATGACGCCGACGGTACCGCCGATGAACTTGAGCATGGCCGATCTCCTTTCCAAACGATGAGGCTTGGAAAGGGGACGGCTAGTGGCGGGGTCGGGTTCCGAGCGCCGCCGCTGTCGGGGGACACGGGCGCCGTCAGGTAACCCGGAAGTTCTTGAACTGCCAGGGATCGTCCAGGTCCACGTCTTCCGGGAACAGGACGCCGCGATCCTGAAGCGGTGTCCAGTCGCCATAGCTGCCGGCGACTTCACCGAGATAGGGTTCGGCGATGTCGAGGATGCGGCGGAAGTCCAGGTCTTCCGGCTCCACCATGCCGCGCGCCGGGTTCTCCAGCGCCCATACCAGACCCGCGAGCACCGCCACGCAGACTTGCAGGGAGGTGGCGTTGTTGTAGGGCGCCAGGGTGCGGGCCTGCTGGATCGACAGACGCGAGCCGTACCAGTAGATGCCCTTGGCATGGCCCATCAGCAGCACGCCCAACTCGTCGGTGCCGGTGACGATCTCCTCCATCATCAGGCGCTTGCTGTCCTGCATGTGCCAGTTCTTGCCGGCCAGTTCATGCACGCTGGTGACCGCGTCGTCGCAGGGATGGTAGGCGTAATGGACGGTCGGCCGGAAGGCCACGGCATCACCGTCCCTCACCGTGAAGAAATCGGCGATGGAGATGGATTCATTGTGGGTGATGAGGAAGCCGTGGAACGGTCCTTCCTTGGGCGTCCATGTCCGCACGCGGGTGGAGGCGCCGGGGCGCATGAGATAGATCGCCGCGTCGGAGCCGAACCCGTGGCGGCGGCCGTCGGGCGGCAGGGCCTTTTCGTGGGTGCCCCAGCCCAGTTCGGCCGGCTGGCAGCCTTCGCCGACGAAGCCGTCGATGGACCAGGTGTTGACGAACTCGCCCACCTTCTTGTGAACGTGGCTGGCCTGGGTGTCGCGTTCGGCGATGTGAACCACCTTCACGCCCAGGTCGCGCATCAGCGCCGCCCAGCCGGCGCGGTCGGTGGGGGCGTCCATCGGGTGGCCGGTGTCGCGGGCGATGTCGAGCAGCGCCTGCTTGACCAGATGGGTGACGAGGCCGGGGTTGGCGCCGTGGGTGATGACGGCGGTGGGGCTGCCGGGGCCGTGCCCATTGCGGCGCTGGGCCAGGGCGCTTTCACGCAGGGCATAGTTGGACCGCTGCGATGGTGACAGCGAGGTATCGGTATAGCCACCGGCCCAGGGTTCGATGCAGGTGTCGAGGTACAGCGCGCCGCGCGCCCGGCACAGCTCCATCAACGCCACCGACGATACGTCCACCGACAGGTTCAGCAAAACGTCACCGGAGCCGAGCAGCGGCTCCAGCACGGCGCGGTAATTGTCGGGTGTCACCGGCTCGACAACGAAGCGGATGTCATTGGCCTTGGCGACGTCGCGGCCGCGTTCCTCCGCCGTCACGATGGTGATGTTGCCGGGGTCCATCCCGATATGGCGCAGGATCAGCGGCAGAACGCCCTGACCGATGGAGCCGAAGCCGAGGATGACCAAACGGCCGGGAAACGTGACGTGCTTCATGCGATCCCCCTGTCGAACGGTGGCGCCCGCCGAATGCGGCGGAGGGACGGCCCGCGCCGGGGCGGGTGTGCGCTCTCGAATACGAGATCGCGCCGGGGGGCGCAACATCGGCGTTGGCGATGGGCCAAATCGGCGGCGTCTGCTACCATCGCGGCGGCTGAGCCAAACAGGGGTGGACCGCTGCTGCCATGATCCCCGACGACCCCGGCCGGCGTGTTCTGGCGCCGCGCCACCGCTATTACGCCGGCGCCATCGTGGCGGCGCTGGTCGGCATCTTCATCGCCGTCAACATCCCGACCCTGCTCGGTCAGGCCGGCAGCCGCGCCAAGGCACCGATCCGGGTCGGCGTCATGCATTCCCTCAGCGGCACCATGGCGGTCAGCGAGCGCGCCGTCGCCGACGCCACCCTGCACGCCATCGCCGAACTGAACCGCGCCGGCGGCGTGCTCGGCCGGCCGGTGGAGGCCATCGTGGTGGACGGCGCCAGCGATTGGGACACCTTCGCCCGCGCCGCCGAGTCCCTGATCGTCGAGCGCAAGGTCTCCGCCATCTTCGGCTGCTGGACCTCGGCCTGCCGCAAGACCGTGAAGCCGGTGTTCGAGAAACACGACCAGGTGCTGTTCTACCCGGTGCAGTACGAGGGGTTGGAGCAGTCGCCCAACATCGTCTACACCGGTGCCGCGCCCAACCAGCAGATCATCCCGGCGACCAAGTGGGCGCTCGACAACCTGGGGCGCCGCATCTACCTCGTCGGCTCCGACTACGTGTTCCCGCGCACCGCCGGCGCCATCGTGCGGGCGCAGGTGGCGGCGCTGAACGGCACGGTGGTGGGCGAGGCCTACCGCCCGCTCGGCGACACCGACTTCGCCGCCATCGTCGCCGACATCAAGGCGGTGCGGCCGGACGTGGTGTTCAACACCATCAACGGCGACAGCAACATCGCCTTCTACCACGCCCTGCGCGATGCCGGCATCACGCCGGCCGACATCCCGGTCATGTCCTTCAGCCTGGCGGAGACCGAGGTGAAGGCCATCGGGCCGGCGCTGGTGCAGGGCGATTATGCCGCCCGCAACTACTTCCGCACCATCGACACGCCCGAGAACCACGCTTTGCGCTCCGGCTTCCGGCCGCGCTATGGCGACGGCACCACCACCACGGCGCCCATGGAGGCAGCCTATTTCGGCGTCCGCCTGTGGGCGCAGGCGGTGACCGAGGCGGAATCCGACCTGTTCCGCGACTACCGCGCCCGCCTGCTCGGCCAGTCGCTGAAGGCGCCGAGCGGCATCATCTACCTTGATCCCATCACCCAGCACACCTGGCGGCCGGTGCTGATCGGGCGGGTGCGCGGCGACGGCGACTTCGACATCGTGTGGTCGAGCGGCCGGCCGGTGCGGCCCATCCCGTACCCCGGCCTGCGCTCGCGGCCGGAGTGGCAGGCGTTTCTGGAAAGCCTCTACGACGGCTGGGGCGGCCAGTGGGCGGCGCCCGGCCCGCAGGCGGAGGGCGGCACATGAGTGGCGGCAGCGTCCGTTTCTCCCTGGCGGCCGAGATCGGCGCCATGTTCGTGCTGCTCGGCCTGCTGCCGCTGATGGTGGTGGGGTGGAGCTATTTCATGTCGGCGGAACGCCAACTGCGGGCGGAGATCCAGCAGTCGCTCGCCGCCGTCGCCGATGCCAAGGTCGGCCGCATCGAGGCCTACGCCAACGACCGCCTGCGCGACGTGGTGGCGCTGTCGAGCATGCCGGCCATCGCCGATGCCATGACCGCCTTCGCCGCCGCCGGGGCCGATGCACCCTCCGGCGGCGTCTCCGGCCCCGGCTGGCGGGCGGCGACGGCCCAGTACGAGCCCATGCTGCGCCACCTGCGGGAAAGCCTGGGCGCCTATGACCTGTTCCTCATCGGCCCGGATGGCGCCGTGGTGTTCACCGCCATCCGCGAGGCCGACCTCGGCACCAGCCTGATCACCGGGGATTACCGCGACACCACCCTCGCCAACGTCTTCGACCTCGCCCGCACCCTGCTGGAGCCGCACGTTTCCGACTTCACCTGGTATCCGCCGTCGAGCGACATCGCCAGCTTCTCCGCCGCTCCCATCCTGCGTGACGGGCGGGTGATCGGCGTGGTGGCGTTGCAGATCGACAAGGCGGACCTGTTCCGCATCGTCGGCGACTATTCCGCCCTCGGCTCCACCGGCGAGACGCTGGTGGCCGGCATGGCGCCGCGCGGCGACGGCATCGACCTCTATGGCCCGGTGCGCTTCCCGGAGGCGCTCGGCAGCCTGCGGCTGGCGCCGGAGGATGCCGCCGGGCGGCCGTTCCGCCTCGCCCTCGGCGGCAGCCGTGGGGTGGGGGAGATGGTGGACTACCGCGGCGAGGCGGTGCTGGCGGCGTGGCGCTACCTGCCGTCGTTCCGCTGGGGACTGGTGGTGAAGGTGGACGTGGCCGAGCGCATGGCCCCCATCGACCGCCTGCGGTTCAGCGGCCTGGCCGTGGTGGCGGTGGTGCTGGTGCTGATCGGCACCGTCTCCGTCCTCATGGCGCGCGCCATCACCTCGCCGGTGCGCGAGCTGGAAACGGCGACCCGGCGGCTGTCGCAGGGGGTGCTGGAGGAAGTGGAGCCGCACACCGGCGCCTGGGAACTGACCTCGCTGGCGCACGCCTTCAACGACATGGCGCGGCGCATCCACGTCTACCAGACCGGCCTGCGGCGGCTGGTGGACGAGCGCACGGTCGAACTCACCCGCGCCAAGGAACAGGCCGAAAGCGCCACCCGCGCCAAGACCGAGTTCCTCGCCATGATGAGCCACGAGCTGCGCACGCCGCTCAACGGGATGCTCGGCATGGCGGAACTGCTGCGCCCGCGCGTCGCCCACGATCCGGAGGCGCTGCGCTGTCTGCGCACCATCCAGACCTCTGGGGCCGCCCTGACCGATCTGGTCAACGACGTGCTCGACATCACCCGCATCGAGGCCGGCAAGCTGGCGTTCGCCGACCAAGCCTTTGACGTGGCGGCGCTGGTGGAGGCGCTGGAAGCGCTGATGCGGCCGACGGCGGAGGCCAAGGGGTTGAGCCTGTCGGTGGCGGTGGCGCCGGAGGTGCCGGCGCGGGTGTCCGGCGACCCGGCGCGGCTGCGGCAGGTGCTGCTCAACCTGCTCGGCAACGCGGTGAAGTTCACCGAGCGGGGCGGCGTCCGCCTGACCGTCGAGGGGGCGGGCGACGGGCGGCTGCGGGTCACCGTCGCCGATACTGGTCCCGGCATCCCGGCCGAGGGGCGTGACCGTCTGTTCCTGCCGTTCAGCCAGCTTCCCACCGGCGCCCGCCACGGCGGTGCCGGCCTCGGGCTGGCCATCTCGCGCCGGCTGGTGGAAGGCATGGGCGGCACCCTCGACCTGACCAGCGATGCCGGGGCCGGCGCCGTCTTCATCGTCGACCTGCCGGTGCGCCCGGCCGCCGAAGCGCCCTTCGATGTCGAGGAGACGCCGCTGCGTCCGGTGCCGCTGTCGGTTCTGGTGGTGGAGGACGACCCCGTGAACCAGCAGGTGATGCAAGGGCTGCTGGTCCGCGACGGCCATGTGGTGCGGGTGGTCTCCACCGGGGCGGCGGCGCTCGATGCCGTCGCCACCGGATACTGCGACGTGGTGCTGTGTGACCTGCGCCTGCCGGACATGGCGGGGACGGAGGTGGCGCGCCGGATCGCCGCCGCCGGTGGTCCGCCGGTCATCGCCGCCACCGCCAACCTGATGCCCGAGGACCGCGCCGCCTGCGCTGAGGCCGGCATGGTGGCGGTGGTCGCCAAGCCGCTGCGTCTGCCCGACCTGCGGGCGGCTCTTCTTGTCGCCGTGGACGGCCGCTCCCCGGCTTTGCCCGTGCCGCCGGAGACGGCGACCGCCGCGCCGGTGGCGGCGGGCGTTCCCCCGCTGCTGGCCCCGGCCTACCTGGACGAACTGGCGGGGGCCTTGCCGGCGGCGGATGTGGCGCGGCTGGTGGCCATGGCCGACGATTCCCTACGCGGCAACGCCGCCCGGGTGAGCGAGGCTTGGCGCGACGACGACCCGGCGGCGGCGGCGGCGGCGGCCCACCGTCTCGCCGGGGTGGCGGGCAGCTATGGCCTGCCGGCGTTGCGGGCGGTCGCCAAAGGCTTGGAAACCGCCGCCCGCACTGATGACCGCGCCACCGTCGCCGGACTGCTCACCGGCCTCGACGCCCTGACCGAAGACAGCATCCGGGCGCTGGACGGCTGGTGTGCCGGACAGGTGGTGGAGGGAATGGAGGATGCCGATGCCCCTTAGGCTGATCTGGACAGTCAGCTTGCAAGGCATCCGGGACAAGGTATTCACCGACCTCGCGGCAGACTAAGGGGCCCACTGGGGGAGGGCTGCCAGATCGGCGGGGGTGTCGACGTCCACTCGGCAGCCGGGGCCGGCCGGCGCCAGCCGTACCGTCTCGCCGCGCAGGAGGGCGCGGGCGCCGTCGTCGCCGCTCAAGCCCCGCAGGGCCGGCACCAGGCGGGCGGGAAACACCACCGGATGACCGCGATCACCATCATGGGACAGGGCGGTCAGCGTGTCGCCGTCGAAGGCCATCAGCAGCGCCGTCACGTCGTCCGCCGTCAGCAGCGGCATGTCGGCGGGGCAAACCGCGATACCGCCCAGGTCCTCTGGCAGCGCCCGAGCGCCGGCGGCGATGGAGGCGCCCATGCCGGCGCCGTCATCATCCCCGGCGGGTGCCGTCACCACCATCACCTCCAAGTCGGTCACCGCCGTCCGGCGGGGATCATCGGCGCCGCGGCAGACCACCACCACTGGTCGGCAACCACCGGCGAGCAATGCGGTCGCCACCCGCCGCAGCATGGGGTGACCGCCGACTTCGGCCAGCAGCTTGTCGTGACCCATGCGCGACGACCGCCCGGCCGCCGGGATCAGTCCGGCGACGGGGCGAGGGGATAGGGGGGATGCGGACATTGGTGGTCTCCGCGGCGGCGGGCGGGGAAGCCATCATGGGCCGCCGCCGGTCCGGCGGGCAAGCCTCGTCATTGTCCCCGCCTCGGCCGCTATTCGGCGGCGCCCCATGCCTGTATCCCGGCACGTCCATCGGGCACGAAGGGCAAGTTGCATTCCTCCGTCAGCCATCCGAGCACGGTGTTGAGGGTGGCGTGGCGTGGCCGGCACAGCAGGGTGCGCCCGTCGCGGATCTGCTCCACCAGCCCGACCCGCACCAGCCGCGAGATATGGTGCGACAGCGTCGACCAGGGAATGCCGAGGCGCCCCTGGATATCGCCGACCGACAGACCTTCCGGGCCGGCATTGACCAGCAACCGGAAGATGGTGAGGCGCGTCCCGTTGCCAAGCTCGGCGAGGACGGCGGCGGCGGCATCGGTATCAACCGCCAGGTCAGGCGCGAAGCGAGCGTTCATGGCGTTTCCGTTTGTAAGTAGGGTGACAGGGTCTGCCCGCAGGGGGTGGGCTGACTGCCGATCGAAACGCGCCCCGGCCGCTTTGGGGTTCCCGGCCATGTGGATGTGTCACAGGTTGTCACAGGAGGCTTGGCGGCCAGCGGCTCCGTGCGGCAGATCTTCCTGCCTCCCGGTCGGGCGCCCATATGGTGGGGGATGGGATCCGCCGTCGGGATCCGCGCCTTTCCCTAGCCGGACGAACCGCCCATGGCCGAGACTCTGACGCTTCGTATCCTGGTGTCCGATTGGCCGCTTGATGCCGCCCTGGCACTGGCGCGCGGCGGTGGCATCTTGCCGGGTGTGGATGTGGTGGCGGTGCCGGCCGGGCTGGATGCCGACCGACTCAACCACCTGCTGGCCGGCAGTCCGCCTGCCGAGGGCACGCCGGTGATGGCGGTGCGGCCCCTTCCGGCCACCGGAGTCGCGGTCGGCACGCTTGGCATGCTTCAGCAGGACGAGGGTGGCCACCTCGGGGTGTTGGTGGGGGAGGCGATGGTCCCCTTCGACGGACGGGATTTTCATCCGGCCTTTGCTCTGACCTACCTTGCCCTACAGCGCCATGCCGGTCGTTTCCGTCGGGTGTTGGCGGTGTCCGGCCCCGGTGTCGATCTGCGCTACGCCGCCGTGGCGGCGCGGGCGGCGACCGCGGAAGTGATCGTGCTCGGCACCCCGGACCAAGTGTTCCCCATGGTCGGGCCACGGGATGCCGAGGGTGTGCCTGTCAGCCCGGAGTTCCGCGTTGCCGTCAGCGGTGGCGGTCATCGTCTGCTGCGGGTGGTGGAGGATGGCGGCGCCACCCTGGCCGAAGTGTCCTTGCAGCGGGACTGAGCGAGTCGTTCCCGCTGTCAAGGGCAGGGGTCAAGCTTCGCAACCCCGCCGCCGGCACGAGCGTCTTGAGGGGCGGTGGGATGGGGGCGCAAGCCCCGTTTATCCGCCTCCCGGAGCCGGAATCCGGGGATGCCGCCTTTCGCGCTGCACAAAAAAGTGCCTCTTCTTAAGCCATGATCCAGGCGCATGGGGTATTTGCATAGTATTTGCTCAAACGTCGGGATTCTGCGCCTGAGGCATGCGGATAGAGCATGGGTGATTTACAGTTTTTCGGGTTCCGGTGGGCGATGGGGTGGCCTATATCTCTCCCTGTCAGTTGTTGCAGCGCACAGCGCCGCTCCCACTGACAAGAGTTTCGGCGGTCTTCGGATTGCCAGCACGGATCGGGCGAGAGCCCGATGCAAGGGTCCTCGGATCCTACGTCTCCCAGACGTGAAGCCTCCCTGTTCTACTTGCCCCGTAAGCCGCTGGCTTACGGGGTTTTTTTTTGGTGCTGATCGGGATGGCGGTCAACCGCGCCCGATGTAGGGCATGGTGGTGGCCATGATGGTCATGAACTGGATGTTGGCCGACAGCGGCAGGCTCGCCATGTGAACGACGGCCCGCGCCACCTCCGCCACGTCCATGCGCGGTTCCGGCCGGATCGCGCCGTCGGCCTGGAGGATGCCGGCGGCCATGGGCGCGGTCATGTCGGTGGCGGCGTTGCCGATGTCGATCTGGCCGCAGGCGATGTTGAAGGCGCGGCCGTCCAGCGACAGCGACCGGGTGAGGCCGGTGATGGCGTGCTTGGTCGCGGTATAGGGGGCGGAAAACGGCCGTGGCACATGCGCCGAGATGGAGCCGTTGTTGATGATGCGGCCGCCCTGCGGCTGCTGCGCCCGCATGACGCGGAAGGCCTGGCGGGCGCACAGGAAGGCGCCGGTCAGGTTGACATTGACCACCGCCAGCCAGTCCTCCACCGCCAGTTCGTCCACCGGCACCGGCGGGGCGCCGCGACCGGCGTTGTTGAACAGCACGTCGAGCCGCCCGAAGGCCGCCACCGTATGGTCGAACACCGCCGCCACCGCCGCCGGATCGCCCACATCGGCCGGCAGCACCAGACAGCGGCCGCCGCTGGCGGTGATGGTGGCGGCGGTGTCGTCCAGCGGTTCGGCGCGGCGGCCGACCAGGGCGACGGCGTGGCCGGCCTCGGCAAGGGCGATGGCGGCGGCGCGACCGATGCCGCTGCCGGCGCCGGTGACCAGGGCGGTCTTGTCCATGGCTGGGTAGTCCTTCCGTCCGTGAAACCGGCGCCGAGCATGCCACAGCCCCGGCGCCGGACGGCACCCCCTTCAGTCGTCGCCGCGGCGGAAGAAGGCGGTCAGCTCGGCATCGGGAATCTGCTGCGCCGCGTAACCGAAGGTGCCCGGCCCGGCCAATTCCTCCGCCGCCCGCCGCAGCAGGCCGAAGCAGGCGCGGGCGAGGCTGCCGCCGGTGGTGACGCGGGTGACGCCCAGCGCCGCCAGGGTGGCGGTGTCCAGCGTCGGGCCGGTGAAGCCCATCACCACCGTCACCGGCGCATCGACGGCGCGGACGAAGCGGCCGATGCTGTCGGCGTCGGCGAGGCCGGGCGCGAACAGGCAGTCGGCGCCGGCGTCGCGATAGGCGACGGCGCGGGCGATGGCCTCGTCCAACGCCTGCGGGCCGTGGCGCAGCAAGGCATCGGTGCGGGCGGTCAAGGTGAAGGGAACGCCGCCGGCATCGGCATCGGCGGCGGCGCGGGCGGCGCGGATGCGGTCGCAGGCGAGGTCGCGGTCGTAGAGGTCGGCGTCGGGGTCGCCGGCCACGTCCTCGATGTTGCCGCCCACCAGTCCGGCGGCGAGGGCGGCGGTGACGGTGGCCGCCACGTCGGCGGGGGCGGCGCCATAGCCGTCCTCTAGGTCGCCGCTCACCGGCAGCGGCACGGCGGCGGCGATGGCGGCGCAGTGGGACAGCATGGTGTCGCGCGGCACCGCCTGGCTCTGGTCGGGCTGCCCGAGGGCATAGGCGATGCCGGCGCTGGTGGTGCCGATGGCGGGGAAGCCCTGCGCCGCCAGCAGGCGGGCGGAGCCGGCATCCCAGGCATTGGGCATGACGAACAGCGGCCCGGCGGCGGTCAGCCGGCGCAGCTGTTCGCCGCGTTGGCGCTGGGCGGTGAGGCCATCGGCGGTGGTCATGGGCGGGCTCCTGTGGCGATGGGCAAGGGCAGGGGGGGCAGCAGGCGCCTTTACGCCGGTCTCGACAAGGGCCATCGTCTCGCCTCGGGCGGGCCAGGGACAGGAGCGGATGCCGTCCCTTCGGCAATGGCCCTTGACCGGACCAGCCGACGGCTCTCTATCTCAGGGGCTCTTTCGACCCCGCGCAAGGAGCAAGGCGCGATGACCAGCAGTCAGACGCTGACGGCGGAACCACCGCCGACGGACCTATCCGCGCCGGCCGCCCCACCCGCCGCATCGGTGATCACCGTGCGCGGGCTGGAGAAGGTCTATGCCGGCGGCCACCACGCCCTGAAGGGCATCGACCTCGATATCCGCCGTGGCGAGATCTTCGCCCTGCTTGGCCCCAACGGGGCGGGCAAGACCACCCTCATCAGCATCATCTGCGGCATCGTGCAGCCGAGCGGCGGCACGGTGCTGGCCGATGGCCACGATATCCTGCGCGACTACCGCGCCGCCCGCGCGGCGATCGGGCTGGTGCCGCAGGAAATTTCGACCGACATGTTCGAGACGGTGCTCGACACCGTGCGCTTCAGCCGTGGCCTGTTCGGCAAGCCGCGCAACGACGCTCATGTCGAGAAGGTGCTGCGCGACCTGTCGTTGTGGGACAAGCGCGACGCCAAGATCATGACCCTGTCCGGCGGCATGAAGCGGCGGGTGATGATCGCCAAGGCGCTGTCGCACGAACCGTCCATCCTGTTCCTCGACGAACCCACCGCCGGCGTCGACGTGGAACTGCGCCGTGACATGTGGGAGATGGTGCGGGGCCTGCGCGACAGCGGCGTCACCATCGTGCTCACCACACACTATATCGAGGAAGCGGAGGAGATGGCCGACCGCATCGGCGTGATCCGCAAGGGCGAGATCATCGTCGTCGACGAGAAGGCCGAGTTGATGCGCAAGATGGGCCAGTCGCAGCTGATCCTGCATCTTCAGGCGCCGCTGGCGGCGGTGCCGGCCGATCTGGCCGGGCTGCCGCTTTCCCTGTCGGCGGATGGTCTGGAACTGGTCTACACCTTCGATTCCCAGGCCGACCGCACCGGCATCGCCGGGCTGCTGCGGCGGTTGGGCGAGCATGGCATCGACTTCAAGGACTTGCAGACCCGGCAAAGCTCGCTGGAGGAAATCTTCGTCACGCTGGTGAGGGGGGCGTCGTGAACATTTACGCCGTGAAAGCCATCTACATGTTCGAGATGGCGCGCATGTGGCGCACGCTGATGCAGAGCATCGCCACGCCCGCCATTTCCACCTCGCTCTACTTCATCGTCTTCGGCGCCGCCATCGGCTCGCGCATGGAGGACATCGGCGGCGTGCCCTACGGCGCCTTCATCGTGCCGGGGCTGATGATGCTGTCGATCCTGACCGAGAGCATCTCCAACGCCGCCTTCGGCATCTACATGCCGCGATTCTCCGGCACGATCTACGAGGTGCTGTCGGCGCCGGTGTCGCCGGGGGAAATCGTGCTCGGCTACGTCGGGGCGGCGACCACCAAGTCGCTCATCCTGGCGCTGGTGATCCTGGCGACGGCGCGGCTGTTCGTGCCGTTCGAGATCGTCCACCCCTTCGCCATGGCCGGTTTCCTGCTGCTGACGGCCCTGACTTTCAGCCTGTTCGGCTTCGTCATCGGCATTTGGGCCGATGGGTGGGAGAAGCTGCAAATCGTGCCGATGATGATCATCATGCCGCTGACTTTCCTCGGCGGCACCTTCTATTCCATCGACATGCTGCCGCCGTTCTGGCGCACGGTGGCGCTGTTCAACCCGGTGGTCTATCTGGTCAGCGGCTTCCGCTGGAGCTTCTATGGCGTTGCCGACGTCCAGATGGGTGTCAGCCTGGCCATGACCTTCACCTTCCTGGCCCTGTGCCTGGCGGTGATCTATGTGATCTTCCGCACCGGCTACCGCCTGAAGACCTGACGCTCCTCAGCATCAATCGCGGCGCAGCAGCAGCACTTCCACATGGTGGGTGGCTTCATAGGGGTAGCGGAAGGCCTTCAGCCCCCAGGGTGCCAGCCGCGCCATCACCGACGGCGGCACCAGGGGGTGAATCAGGGCATTCACTCCCCAGCCGTCCTCGACCATGAAGGTATAGGCGTCCCGGGCACTGCGGAACACCACCGGGAAGGTGAGGGTGCGGCGCTCCACCGCCGTGAAGCCGGCGGCGGTGAAGGCCGGCAGCATGTGCTCGAAGCTTTCCGGCGTGTTGGAGCGGGCGAGGCCGCGCCGCGCCGCCGCCCGCACCAGCCGGCTGCGGATGCCGCGATGGCGGCCAAGCTCGGCCAACTGGGCCTGGAGCGGACGCGCCATCTCGTTGGTGGAGGTGGCGAGCGACAGCACTCCGCCGGAGTGCAGCAGCGCCGCCGCCTCCCGCAGCACCGCCGTCAACGGCACATAAGCCAGAATGAAATGGGCGAAGACGGCGGTGAAGGTTCCCGCCGGCAGCAGCCGCGAGGCGTCCGCCGCCGAGCCTTCGATGGCGGTCAGTCCGGGCAGGCGTCTGGTCGCCCGCCGCAGCATCTCGGGCGAGATATCAACGCCGGCCGGCTCCACCGGCAGCGGACAGCGTGCCATCAGCGAGGCCAGAAGATCGCCGTCGCCCACCCCCAGGTCAACCACCCGCGCCGGCCGTGGCCAGTCCGCCCAATACGGTTCCAGGGTCGCCAGGGCGGCGGCCGTCTTGCTGCCGATGATGCCGTCCTCGGCGCGATAGCTCTGGGCGACGAGGTCGTGGACCCGCCGGCTGCTGCCGGTGCCGCCGGCGGCCGGACGGGACGGTTGCGGCCGGGTGGTCAGGAGGTGGCGCATGAGGACAGGGGTTCCCGAAGGGAGGAGGGTGGATACCAGCCGAAAAATTTCATGCCTTGAGGAGACGCTCGATCCTGCGGTAGGAGAGGGCTACCACTTTCGTGCCTTCCCGTCCCGCGTCTCGCAGGGAAATTGCTCCTGTGGCGCATGGGAGGGTCCGTGTGGAAGTCTCGGGTGGATCGGATGTCTGCAACCAGATGACTGCGTTTGGCAGGCTTGAGCATATACCGCAGGATGTTCCCTGGCAGCAATGCCGGCTGTTCCACGATCTGCCGGAGACGGCGCGGGCGGCGGTGGAGCGGCGGCTGAGCCACCAGTCTTACGCCGCCGGCGACATTCTGTTTCGCGAGGGGGAGGCGGCCGACCGGCTGTACGTGGTCCTCTCCGGCCGGTTCGACGTGCTGATCGGCGCCGACCTGATGCCGGTGGCGCACCTGGAGCCCGGCGACCATTTCGGCGAAATGGGCCTGTTGTCGGCGGCACCGCGCGCCGCCACCATCCGCGCCGCCGCGTCTTGCCGTGTCGTCGCCCTCGACCGGGCGGCGCTGGACGCTCTGCGTGGGGAGGACGGCGTTGACATTCTCGCCCATGCCCTGCGCCTTCAGGCCGATACGCTCGATTCCCGCCTGCGCGACTCCAACGCCCGTGCCGCCGACGGCCTGCGCAGCCTGATCAAGGCGCAGCAGGAGCGGCTGGCCTTCGGCCGGGTGTTCGCAAACATCATCCTGGTGATGTTCGTCTATATCTCGTCGCTGGACGTGCTGCGCCGGCTGGCGGCCCATGGCGCCTCCACCACCGTCGTCAGTTCCGGCCTGCTGCTGGGCATGGCGGCGTCGTCGTGGCTGATCGTGCGCTACAGCGGCTTCCCGCGCGAGGCTTTCGGGCTCACGCTGCGCGACTGGCGCTTCAGCCTATGGGACGGCGTGCGGTGGAGCGTGGTGTTCTGCGCCGCCCTGACGGCGCTGAAGGCGCTGCTGCTGGCGGTGGTGCCGGCCTATGCGGGCATGGCGGTGATCGCGCCGTGGGTATCGCCGGCCGGGCTGGGGGCGACCATCACCGCCTATGCGCTCTATGCCGTGCTGTCGCCGGTGCAGGAATTCGTCGCCCGCGGCGCCATCCAGGGCTCGTTGCAGCAGATGCTGGCCGGGCCGGAGGGTGGCGGCTGGAAGGCGGTGGTGCTGGCGAGCGCCATCTTCTCCATCAGCCATCAGCATCTCGGCCTCGGTTATGCCCTGGCGGTGTTCCTGCCGGGGCTGTTCTGGGGCTGGATGTACCTGCGTCACGGCTCGCTGATCGG
>JAEWWF010000132.1 GCA_023396465.1 Pseudomonadota bacterium | reverse complement strand
CCTCAGCGAGGGGGACGACGCATGCTGATCGAGGCCCTCGGCCTGTGCGCCGGCTATGGCGACGCCCGCGTGCTGCACGGCATCGACATCGCCGTGGCGGAAGGCGAGATCGTCGCCCTGCTCGGCCGCAACGGCATGGGCAAGACCACCACCATCAAGGCGCTGATGGGCATGCTGCCGGCCACCGCCGGCGAAGTCCGCATGGGCGGCCGCGACGTCACCCCCCTGCCCGCCCACGCCCGCGCCCGCCTCGGCCTCGGGCTGGTGCCGGAGGGGCGACGGGTGTTTCCCAACCTGACGGTGGCGGAGAACCTGCGTGTCACTGCCGTGCCCGGCGGCCGCTGGAGCCTCGCCGACGTCTACGCCCTGTTCCCGCGCCTGGCGGAGCGCATGGGCAACTTCGGCAACCAGCTATCCGGCGGCGAACAGCAGATGCTGGCCATCGGCCGCGCCCTGCTGACCAACCCGAGGGTGCTGATCCTGGACGAGGCGACAGAGGGGCTGGCGCCGGTCATCCGGCGGGAAATATGGGCGACGCTGGCGCGGCTGAAAGCGGAAGGACAGGCCATCCTGCTGGCCGACAGCCGCTTGCAGGCGGTGCTGGCGCTGGCCGACCGCGCCGTGGTGCTGACCAAGGGGCAGGTTGCCTGGGCGGGCACCACCGCTGCCCTGCACGCCAACCCGGACCTGCAACGGCGGCATCTGGCGGTGTGACGCCGCCGCCCCTACTCCGCCACCAGCCCGAGCGGAGCGCCGAAGGCCCGCACACGGGCATCCAGCGCCAGAAGACGCTCGGCGATACGGCAGGCGGGATCGGCGGGGCCATGGGCAGCCAGAGCACGTCCGACGTAGAAACGGGCCACGTCAAGGCTGCCGAGCGCGGCGGCGGTGGCCGCCATTTCCAGGTTCATCGGCACGGCGACCGCCAGAGAAGCTCCGGCCTCGGCCTCCAGGGCCTGCCGTGTTCGCGCGATGTCTTCCGCCAGCTCGCCATGATGCCGCTTCATGCCCCGTCCCTGTTGCCCGTCCTGGGGCGCGGGAGACGGCTCAGTCTCCCGGCACCAGCTTCAGCCCGACGATGCCGGCAAGGACGAGCCCGATGCACAGCAGTCGGAGGGGCGCCGCGCTTTCAGCGAACAGCACGATGCCCACCACTGCCGTACCCACGGTGCCGATGCCGGTCCACACCGCATAAGCGGTGCCGAGCGGCAGGCTCCGCAGAGCCGTTGCCAGCAGAATGAAACTCACCGCCATCGCCCCCACCGTCAGCGCGGTTGGCGTGATGCGCGTGAACCCTTGCGTGTACTTGAGGCCTACTGCCCAGCCGATCTCGAACAGACCGGCAATAAAGAGAACCAGCCATGCCATGGCGCATCCTCCGCGTCATGGCAGGGCCGTCCCTGCCCAGGCTTCACAACGCCAGAGTGCGGCGGCGGGGTCGTCCCCGCGGAAGCGTGTGTGGGACAGGTGATGCCATCGCGAAGCAGATGTAACAAGGCAAAAAAGCCGCCCGGCCATGCAGAAATGACCGGGCGGCCTTGCATTTACCGCAGAGCAAAACTCAGGCGGTTTTTTCTTCCGCGAGCCCAAGTTCCTCGGCAATCATCTTGCGCATGATGAACTTTTGGATCTTCCCCGTAACTGTCATCGGGAATTCATCAACGAAGCGGATGTACTTCGGGATCTTGTAGTGGGCGATCTGCCCTTTGCAGAAGGTGCGGATCTCTTCCTCCGTCACCTCATGACCTTCTCGGAGTCGAATGCAGGCGCAAAGCTCCTCGCCGTACTTCTTGTCCGGCACGCCGATCACCTGCACATCGTTGATGGCCGGGTGGCGGTACAGGAACTCTTCCACCTCGCGCGGATAAATATTCTCACCGCCGCGGATAACCAGATCCTTGATGCGGCCGACGATGTTGCAATAGCCCTCGTCATCGATTACCGCCAGGTCGCCGGTGTGCATCCAGCCGGCGGCGTCGATGGCCTCGCGCGTTTTCTCCTCGTCATCCCAATACCCAAGCATGACCGAATAGCCGCGCGTGCAGAGTTCGCCGGCGGTTCCACGCGGCACGATGTTGCCTTCCAGGTCGACGATCTTCACCTCGATGTGCGGCTGCACCCGGCCGACCGTGGACACCCGCTTGTCCAGCGCATCGTCCACCGCCGACTGGAAGCTGACCGGGCTGGTTTCGGTCATGCCGTAGGCGATGGTCACCTGCTCCATGTTGAGATCACGGATCACCCGCTTCATCACCTCGATGGGGCACGGGCTACCGGCCATGATGCCGGTACGCAGGCTCGACAGGTCGAAGCGGTTGAACTCCGGGTGGTCCAACTGGGCGATGAACATGGTCGGCACGCCATAAAGGCCGGTGCATTTCTCGCGTTCCACCGCCTCCAGCACCGCCAGCGGGTCGAAGGCTTCCGACGGGTAGACCATGGTGGCGCCATGGGTGATGCAGCCCAGGTTGCCCATCACCATGCCGAAACAATGGTACAGCGGCACCGGGATGCACAGCCGGTCGCCGTGCCGCAGGCGGATCGCCTCGCCGACGAAGAAGCCGTTGTTGAGGATGTTGTGGTGGGTGAGCGTCGCCCCCTTGGGGAAGCCGGTGGTGCCGCTGGTGAACTGGATGTTGATGGGGTCGTCGAACTGCAAACGGTCGGCCAACGAGGCCACTCGCCGCCGCGCCGCGTCATCGGCCGCTTCGGCGATCTGGTGGAAGGCATACAGGCCATGGATGTGATCGGCGCCAAGGTGGATCACCACCCGCAGATCAGGCAGCCGCGCCGCCTTCAGCGCACCGGGGGAGCAGCGGTCCAGCTCCGGCGCCAGGGTGCGGATCATCTCGATGTAGTTGGAGGACTTGAAGCTGTCCGCCAGGATCAGTGCCTTGCAGCCGACCTTGGTGAGCGCGTACTCCAGTTCCGACAGCCGATAGCTGGGGTTGATGTTGACCAGCACCAGCCCGGCCTTGGCGGTGGCGAACTGGGTCACGCACCACTCGGCGGTATTGGGCGACCAGATACCGACCCGGTCGCCGGGCTCCAGCCCCAGCGCCAGCAGGCCGGCGGCGACGTCGTCCACCTGCCGCTTCAACTCGGCATAGGTCCAGCGCACCCCCTGGTGGCGGACCACCAGCGCCTCGGTATCGGGCCAGCGGGCGGCGGCCTTGTCGAAGTGGCGGCCGATGGTGTCGCCGATCAGCGGCGTCTCGCTGGCGCCGTGGACATAGCTTGGCAGGCCCGTGGCCCCCATGGTGTCGGTCATGGCGAAGCAACTCCTCCCGTCTTTTTTCGGTGCCGCAGCCTTTGGACGCACGGCGGCAAGAAGCCTACGCGCGGTTACCGTTTACGTAAACGTCAATCTTGCGGATCGGGAGGCGTAGCCGAGAACGGCTCTTGCCGCGCGCCCTCCGCCCCTGTATCTGCGGCGCGACTTCGCTGTCCTCAAGGATACCCATGTCCGCTTCCACCGCCGACGGGCTCACCGTCACCCTCACCGATGCCCCCGCCGCCGCCGACCTCAAGGCGCTGCACGCCGGGCTGGAGGCGTTCAACGTTCGCGTCAGCCCGCCCTACGACCGCCGCGACCTGTGCCTGTTCGCCCGCCGCGCCGACGGCACCATCGCCGCCGGCCTGTCCGGCTACACCCAGTGGGCATGGCTGTACGTGGACTACCTCTGGCTCGACGACAGCCTGCGCGGCAGCGGCCTCGGCAGCCGGCTGCTGCGGCAGGCGGAGGAAGAGGCCCTGGCTCGCGGCTGCCGCTGGTCGCGTCTCTATACTTACGATTTCCAGGCGCCCGGCTTCTACGAGCGGCACGGCTACGGCGTCTGGGGCGTGCTGGAGGACTTCCCGCCCGGCCACCGCCAGATCTGGTTCCGCAAGGCGCTGACGCCCACGGCGCCGGCCGGCGGCTGACCCGTCTCAGGTATCCGACGGCGCCGGAAGGCGGAAGGGTTCCACCACCGCCTCGACCCCGCGTGGGGTGATCGGCAATGGCAGCATGGGGATGGCGAGACGCTTCAGGCGCTCGGTCAGATCGTCGGCCGTCGGGTCGGTGACCGCCAGGACCCGCAGGTCGGCATGGGCGGTCAACAGCCGGCGCAGGCCGTCCACGTCGGCCGCCGTCAGGGCCGGCAGGATGACCAGGTCATCACCACGGGGCGACAGCAGTCGGGAGGCCTCGCCAGCCGCGGCGGTATCCACCGGCAGGTCGAGCTTACCCAGGATGGCCACCAACAGCGCCTCGGTGGTGCGGTCGAAGCCGCACAGCAGAGCGCGTGCCACCGGCGGCAGCGGCCGGTCGGCGGCGCCGGTGTCGACGCTGACCGGCACCATCAGGGTGAAGCGGCTGCCGCTCGGGCTGCGGCGCTGGGCCGTCAGGCTGCCGCCCATGCGCTCCGCCAGATCGCGGGCGACGGCCAGGCCCAGACCGAAGCCGCCATAGCGGCGATCGAGGCCGTTTTCGCCCTGGTGGAAGGGCTCGAACAGGGCCTCCAGGGGCCCCTCCGGCAAGCCGATGCCGGTATCCTCCACCACCACCGTCAGCACGGCGGCGGCATCGTCTCCGCCGCCGCCCACCACATCGGCAACGACGGCGACCGAACCGCGGGCGGTGAACTTGAGCGCGTTGGCGACCAGATGGGTGACCACCTGCCGCACCTGCTGACCGGCCGCCAGCACCCGCAGTTGCAAACCGGGGCCGGGCAGCAGCGCGAGGGTTAGGCCGCGCTCCTCGGCGGTGGGGCGGAAGCCCTCCACCAAGTCGTCCAACAGACTTCCCGGCACCACCCAGCGACGATCGAGCACCAGGGTTCCGGTGTCCAGCGACGACATGGTCAGCAGATCCTCCACCAGCCCGAGCAGTGCCTGACCCGACTGGGCGATCATGGCGATGGAGCGCTGCATCCGGGCGGGATCGGCCTCGTGGCTGCACACCTCGGCCAGGCCGATGATGCCGTTAAGCGGCGTGCGCAACTCATGGCTGGCCTTGGCAAGGAACTCCGACTTGACCCGCGCCGCCTCCAGGGCACGGTCGCGGGCCTGGGCGATCTGGCGGCGGGCTTCCTCCAGCACCGTGACGTCGAGCAGCACGCAGAGCACGCCGCGCTCGCCACCATGGGCCAACCGGGTGAAGCGGCCGCTGTAGCGGCGCGGCGGGTCGCCGAGGGTCAGCGCCAGGGTGCCCTCCTCGGTCTCGCCGCCGTCGCTGGCCACCAGGGCATCGCGTATCTGCGTATGGCCGACTTCCGCCACCAGGGCGTCATAAGCGCTGTTGTGGGCGATCACCACATCGGGATCGCCGGCGCGATAGAGCACCACCGGCACCGGCAGGTTCTCGATGAGGGCGCGGCGGAAGGCATCGGATTCCTCCAACGACCGGCTGGTGGCCAACAGTCGGGCGGTCTTGTCCCCCAGTTCGCCGCCCATCTCGACCACCGCCTGCCCCACCGCCGCCACTTCGCGGATGCTTGATGGCGGCAGGGTCTGGCGGAAGTCGCCATGGGCGATGCGGCCAGCGGCCACCGCCACCGCCTCCAGCGGCCGCGCCAGGCTACGGGCATGGCGGCGGGCGGAAAACCACAGCACGGTGAAGAACAGCGCGTAGAACACCACCAGCGCCGCCACCATGGCGTAGCCCAGCCGGTCGAAGCGGTCGCCGACGGCGACGGCGGCGGCGAACAGATCGCGCTCCGGCACGAACACGATGAGGTGCCAGTCTGTGGCTGGCACCGACTGCCACGCCACCAGATGCGGTTCGCCAAGCAAAGTGGCGGCACCGGAGCCCTGACCGTCCATCACCGGCAGTCCGCTTAGATCGGCGATGCGGGCGAGGGAATAATCCTCCGGCTTGAAGGTATTGGCGCGGATCGCCTCCTCGTAGGAATGCTTCCCCACCTCGCGCAGGCCGAGACTGTCCTCGGCCGCCGGCGGCATCGCCAGGATGGTGCCGTCCCGCCCCACCATCACCGCGTAACCGCCCCAAGGCGTGCGGATGTCGAGAATGCGCTCGACGATGGTGTCGATGGTGATGTCGAGGCCGACAACGCCTTCCAGGGCATCCCCGCCATAGACCGGCGCGATGGCGGAAATCAGCCAGCCCTGGCCGGCGGGGTCGACATAGGCGTCGGTCCACACCACGGCGCGGTCGGGGTTATGGGCGGCATCGGCCTCGTAATAGAAGTTGAAGCTGGGGATGTCGAGGCGCGGGGCGTACTGGCTCAGCGTGTCGAAGAACGGGTAGATGCGGTTGTAGCTGTCCCAGGTGTTGTAATAGCTCTGCACCACCAGCGGGTTGGCACGGGTGATATCGCGCAGGATGGGATCGACGGCGGCCAGCCGCACCGCCTTGTCCTGCATCTCCGGCGTCACCGGCACCACACCCGAATAGAAGCCGGCGCCACGCCCGACATCCTCGCGGGTGTAATAGACCACACCGGTCGGGTCGAAGGTGAAGCGCCCTGCTTCGTCGGACGGCGCGGGCGGCGGCGGGTCGGCGAACTGCACCTCCCGCACCTGCTGGCGCAACACCTCGGCCAGCCCCCGCACAGCCACCAGCTTCTCGTCCACCGCCGCCGCGTTCAGGCGCGCCACCTCTTGGAGCGACTGCTCCGCCGTCGCCCGGATGGAGGCGATATTTGCGTTCTTGGTCAGCAGGTTGGTGCTGAAGTAGGCACCAATCAGCAGCAGTTCCACCGCCAGCAGCGGCACCAACGCGGTACGGGCGTAGGAGCGCCAGATCCAGCGAAACAGCGTTTGCGGCGATGCCTGGGCGGCGGAGGACATGACCATGGTTCCCGGTCTGCGGAGCGACCGCCGACGGCGGCCGGACGATGAGGCAGCGCCCCAGACGATGCAATTTTCGGACCGACACGCCACGGCAGTAGAACCCCAGACTTTCTGCGGCCGTTGCGCCACCGAACGTCGCGCCGGCGGTGAGCGCCATTCGCATCCTGCGACGCGGTTCGCATCCCGCGACAGCCGTCACCGATCTGTGCTCAACAGTCAAAATTCCGCATGAGAAACATGGATACGCGACAACTCATCGCATGAGTATCATGACAGAGCTAAAGCCAACTAACTGATTATAATGTATTTTTTTACAATGCAGCAGGGAGCGCAGCGCCTCAGACGGAGAAAGCGTTACACTTTTATCTAGCGACATGGCCAAAACTGCATTACGTTGAGTGGGAACAAGGAGAGGCGGCCAGCCAAGGCCGGCATGACGGGAGGCAACATGGTGATGAAGGACGCTCTGTCGAGCCCGGACCCGCGCGAGGCGACGTTCCAGGCCACCATCGACGCCGAGGGCAAGATCGAGCCCAAGGACTGGATGCCCGAGGCCTATCGCAAGACGCTGATCCGCCAGATCTCGCAGCACGCCCATTCCGAGATCATCGGCATGCAGCCGGAAGGCAACTGGATCGGCCGGGCGCCGACGCTGCGCCGCAAAGTGGCGCTGATCGCCAAGGTGCAGGACGAGGCCGGCCACGGCCTTTACCTCTACAGCGCCGCCGAAACCCTGGGCGCCAGCCGCGACGACATGGTGGAGGCGCTGATGGACGGTCGCGCCAAGTACTCCACCATCTTCAACTACCCGACCCTGACCTGGGCCGACATCGGCACCATCGGCTGGCTGGTGGACGGCGCCGCCATCACCAACCAGGTGGCGCTCTGCCGCACCTCTTACGGTCCTTACGCCCGCGCCATGGTGCGCATCTGCAAGGAAGAAAGCTTCCACCAGCGCCAGGGCTACGAAATCCTGCTGGAGCTGTGCCGTGGCACGCCGGAGCAGAAGAAGATGGCCCAGGACAGTATGAACCGCTGGTGGTGGCCGGCGCTGATGATGTTCGGCCCGTCCGACGACAACAGCCCCAACTCGGCCCAGTCCATGGCCTGGAAGATCAAGCGCCTGTCCAACGACGAGCTGCGCCAGCGCTTCGTCGACCAGACGGTGCCGCAGGCGGAGTTCCTGGGGCTCACCATCCCCGACCCGCAGCTGCGCTGGAACGAGGAGCGCGGCCACTACGACTTCGGCGACGTGCCGTGGGACGAGTTCCACGCCGTCCTGCAGGGCAACGGCCCGTGCAACCGTCAGCGCATGGCCTTCCGCCGCCAGGCCCATGACGACGGCGCCTGGGTGCGCGAAGCCGCCCTGGCCCATGCCGCCAAGCGCGCGGCCCGCGACAAGAAGAACGCCGCCTGAGGCGACGAAAAGAACGCCGCCCAAGGCGGCTGGCACCGGGAGGAGTCCGAGCCCATGAGCAAGCAGCAGCAGTGGCCGCTGTGGGAAGTGTTCATCCGCAGCAAGGCGGGTCTGGCGCACAAGCATGTCGGCAGCATCCATGCCGCCGATGCCAGGATGGCGCTGGAAAACGCCCGCGACCTCTACACCCGGCGCGGCGAAGGCGCCTCGCTGTGGGTGGTGCCGGCGGCGGCCATCGTCGCCAGCGCGCCGGAGGACAAGGGCGCCCTGTTCGACCCCGCCGACGACAAGGTCTACCGCCACCCCACCTTTTACAAGATCCCCGACGACGTCGGGCACATGTGAGGGGCGGCCGGCGATGACCACGATCAGCAAGGACGACCTGTTCACCTATGCCCTGCGGCTGGGCGACGACAGCCTCATCCTCGGCCAGCGGCTGGGCGACTGGTGCGCCCGCAGCCCGGAGATGGAACTGGACATGGCGCTGATGAACGTCGCGCTCGACCTGTTCGGCCGGGCGCGCGGCTTCCTCACCCATGCCGGAGCGGTGGAAGCCGCCGGGCGGGACGAGGACGCGCTCACCTTCAAGCGCGACATCGAGGCCTTCACCAACGTGCTGCTGGTGGAACAGCCCAACGGCAGCTTCGCCGACACCATCGCCCGCCAGTTCCTGTTCGACGCCTTCGACCTGCCGTTCATGGAGGCGCTGACCACCTCCGCCGACGAGACGCTGGCCGCCATCGCCGCCAAGGCGGTGAAGGAAACCGCCTATCACCTGCGCTTCTCGGCCGAGTGGGTGGTGCGCCTGGGCGACGGCACCGAGGAAAGCCACCGCCGCATGCAGGCGGCGCTGGATGCCCTGTGGCCCTACACCCACGAACTGTTCGAGATGGACGCGACGGAAGACCGCCTGTGCGCCGCCGGCGTCGCCGTCGACCGCAGCGCCCTGCGCGGCCGCTTCGACGACATGCTGCGCACCACGCTGACCGAGGCCACCCTGACCCTGCCCAAGTCCGCCTGGCGGCCGGCCGGCGGGCGCCAGGGCCGTCACTCGGAACCGCTCGGCCTGCTGCTGGCGGAAATGCAGTGGATGCAGCGGGCCTATCCCGGCTGTTCGTGGTGAGGCCGCCATGTCCGCCGACCGCCGCGCCTGGGATGCCCTCGACGGGGTTCACGACCCGGAAATCCCCCATGTGTCCATCGTCGACCTGGGCATCGTCCGGTCGGTGACTGCGGCGCCCGACGGCTCCCACGTGGAGGCGGCGCTCAGCCCCACCTACTCCGGCTGTCCGGCGGTGTCGGTGATCGAGCTGGATGCCGAACTGGCGCTGCGTCAGGCCGGCTTCCGCTCCGTCACCGTGCGGCGGGTGATGGCGCCGGCCTGGACCACCGACTGGATCACCCCGCGCGGTCGCGACCGCCTGACCGCCGCCGGCATCGCCCCGCCGGCCGGACCGGCGGGCGGCAAGGGCGCCCTGCTCGGCCATGCGCCGCAGGTGGCGTGCCCGCAGTGCGGCTCCCTCCACACCGAACGTCTGTCGGAGTTCGGCTCCACCGCGTGCAAGGCGCTGTACCGCTGCCGCGACTGCCTGGAGCCCTTCGACTACTTCAAATGCCTCTGAAGGGAAGGACTGCCCCCATGGCCTCCCACTTCCATCCGCTCACCGTCGCCGACGTGCGGCATGAAACCGACGACTGCGTCTCCATCCGCTTCGCGGTGCCCGAGCCCCTGCGCGACGCCTTCCGCTTCCAGCACGGCCAGTACCTGACCCTGCGGACCGTCATCGACGGCGAGGACGTGCGGCGCAGCTATTCCATCTGCGCCGGCGTGCCCGACGGCGAGCTGCGGGTGGCGGTGAAGAGCGTGCCCGGCGGCCGTTTCTCCACCTGGGCCAACCAGGCGCTGAAGCCGGGCGACGTGATCGAGGTGATGCAGCCCACCGGCCGCTTCACCACCCCCATCGAGCCGGACCGCGCCAAGACCTACGTGCTGTTCGCCGCCGGCAGCGGCATCACGCCGGTGATCTCCATCGTCCGCACCGTGCTGGCGCTGGAGCCGCAGGCCACCGTCACCCTGTTCTACGGCAACCGCAAGGGCAGCGGCATCATCTTCCGCGAGGAGGTGGAGGACCTGAAGAACCGCTTCATGGGCCGGTTCCGCGTCTTCCACGTCCTGTCCCGCGACGTGCAGCAGGTGGAGTTGCTGCGCGGCCGCCTGGACCGTGCCAAGGTCGACACCCTGCTGGATGCCCTGGTGCAGGTGGACGCGGTCGACCACTTCTTCGTCTGCGGCCCGGAAGGCATGACCACCGACGTGCGCGCCGCACTGGACGCCCGCGGCGTGCCGTCGGAGCGGGTACACTTCGAACTGTTCGGCGTACCCGGCCAGTCCCGCCCCGCCAACCGCAACGAGGCCGCCGCCGTCGCCACCGGCGAGACCAGCGCCGTCACCGTCACCCTGGACGGCCTCAGCACCCGTTTCACCATGGATCGCGGCCTGTCGCTGCTGGATGCCGGCCGCGAGGCGGGGCTCGACCTGCCCTATGCCTGCAAGGGCGGCGTCTGCGCCACCTGCCGCTGCAAGGTGGTGGAGGGCGAGGTGGAAATGGCGGTGAACTACGGCCTGGAGCCATCCGAAGTCACCGCCGGCTACGTGCTGTCGTGCCAAAGCCAGCCGAAGACCGAAACGGTCGTGGTCGACTTCGACGGCTGACGGGGCGACCGCCGCCAGCCGGTCGGGAGGACGGGCGCGCCCACCTGCTCCTTTTCCGCCCTTGAAGGTCGGACTTTCCGCATATAGTATCAAATGAAACTGTTTCGCAGAAAACAGGCCGTCCACGACCGGGGAAGCGTTCCATGCTCAACACCTACCAATACCCGCAGTACGCCTACATCCCGCCCGACGCCCTGAAGACCGGTCGTGCCGAGCGGCGGCCGGCGGTGGTGGTGGGGGCCGGGCCGGTGGGGCTGACGGCGGCGCTCGACCTCGCCGCCCACGGCGTGCCGGTGGTGGTGCTGGACGACAACAACACCGTCTCCGTCGGCTCGCGCGCCGTGTGCTACGCCAAGCGGGCGCTGGAGGTGTGGGACCGCCTGGGCTGCGCCGGCCCCATGCTCGACCGTGGCGTGCGCTGGCAGGTCGGCAAGGTGTTCCGCGACGAACAGCTGGTCTACCAGTTCGACCTGCTGCCGGAACGGCACCACAAGATGCCGGCCTTCATCAACCTCCAGCAGTACTACCTGGAGGAAACCCTGGTCGACCGCGCCCTGGCCCAGGGCAACCAGATCGACCTGCGGTGGAAGAACCGCGTCACCGCGCTCGACAGCCGCGACGACGGCGTCACCCTGACGGTCGACACCCCCGACGGCCCCTATACCCTGGAGGCCGACTGGGTCATCGCCTGCGACGGCGCCAAATCCGACATCCGCGGCATGATCGGCGCCAGCTTCGAGGGGCAGGCCTTCCAGGACCGTTTCCTGATCGCCGACGTGGTGATGAAGGCGGGCTTCCCCACCGAACGCTGGTTCTGGTTCGACCCGCCCTTCCATCGCGGCCAGAGCGTGCTGCTGCACAAGCAGGCCGACGACGTGTGGCGCATCG
>JAEWWF010000385.1 GCA_023396465.1 Pseudomonadota bacterium | reverse complement strand
CCTGGAAGACGCCCACCCCGACATGATGATGAGCGGAGACGACGACGCATGAAGAACCTCGGCCAGTTGATGAAGCAGGCCCAGCAGATGCAGAGCAAGATGGCGGAGATGCAGGACAAGCTCGCCGGCATCGAGGTCAGCGGCGCGGCCGGCGGCGGCATGGTCACGGTCACCCTGACCGGCAAGGGCGAGATGAAGAATATCTCCCTCGACAAGTCCATCGTCGACCCCAACGACCTGGAAATGCTGGAAGACCTGATCGTCGCGGCGCACAACGACGCCAAGGCCAAGGTGGAAACCACCATGCAGGAAGAAATGCAGAAGGTCACCGGCGGCCTGCAACTGCCGCCCGGCATGAAGCTGCCGTTCTGATCCGCCGCCCGTGGTCGGCCCCGAGATCGAGCGCCTGATCCAGCTGCTCGCCCGCCTGCCCGGCCTGGGGCCGCGGTCGGCGCGGCGGGCCGCGCTCATGCTGGTGAAGAAGCGCGACGGCCTGCTGCTGCCGCTGGCCGAGGCGTTGTCGACGGTGGCCGCCACCGTGCGGGCCTGCCCGGTCTGCGGCAACTACGACACCCAGGAGCCCTGCGCCGTCTGTCGCGATCCGCGCCGCGACGGCAGCATGATCTGCGTCGTCCAGGACGTGTCAGACCTGTGGGCGCTGGAGCGCATGGCCGCCTTCCGTGGCCGCTATCAGGTGCTGGGCGGGCTGCTGTCGGCGCTGGACGGGGTGGGGCCGGAGGATCTGGCCATCGGCCGGCTGGTGGAACGGGCGCGGTCGCCGGAGGTGACGGAGGTCATCCTGGCGCTGCCGGCCACCGTTGATGGCCAGACCACCGCCCATTACATCGCCGACACCCTGGCCGACTGCGACGTCACCGTCTCCGGCCTGGCCCAGGGCGTGCCGGTGGGGGGTGAACTGGATTACCTGGACGACGGCACCCTGCTGGCGGCGCTGACGGCGCGGCGGCCGGTCTGACCCTGGCGCCGCGGCGGCGGGAGGGGAAAAAGAGAGGGAGGCGGCAGACACCGTCTCGGGGACAACCGGTGACACCTTGGCTCGCCGCAACGGGAATTTGGGGGTCTGCGCGTCAGCCGTTGGGCGGGTTCCTCCCTCTTCCTGTTGAGAGTAGGAACCGGGTTCCGGCGATTCCAGGGTTGTTTTGTAAAAATATGCAACGGGGCCGCTATTCGGAACCTTCGGAGAGCGTAAGCTTATACCGGAGGGCGGGGGAGGGGTGGTCTTCCGCACGACGCCTCGATTCTTTGGGTTGATCTTTCTGCGACTGGTGCCGGGTAGTGCGGGAGGAGGTGCGATGAACGCCATCATCGACGACTCGTGGCTTGATCGCCGTTACTATGGTGGCGATCTGCCGGTGGAGGCCGAGCGGGCGCTGCATGTGGCCGCCGCCAGCTGGCATGATCCAGCCACCGCCGAAGCGGCTCTCGATGCCGCCGCCTCCCTGGCGCCGGGACATCGCGCCGTTCTGTTGGCCCACTACAAGTATCACTTCTATCGCTGCCAGCCCGCCGCGGCGGTGCCGTGGGCGCTGGCCTGCGTGCGCGATGCCGCCCGCGCCCTCAACCTGCCGCCCGATTGGTGCGAGGTTGAGCCGGGAGACGCCCGTTTCGACGATCTGGAGGCGGAGCCCCGGTTCTTTCTGTTCGCTCTCAAGGCTTACGGTTACATGCTGATCCGTGCCGGCGACACGGCGGCGGGCGAGGCGGCGCTGGCGCGGGTGGTGGTGCTCGATCCCACCGACGCCACCGCCACCCGCCGGCTGCTGGCGCTGGTGCAGGCCGGGCCGGCGACGGAGGATGAAGATGAGGACTGATATCAAGCGGCACGGGGAGCGTCTCAGGGTCAGTAGCCGCTCATGTGGCGGCGGAACCATTCGGCGGTGATCAGCGGCGCGTCGATGCGGCCGAGGCCGGTTTCCAGAATGTCGCGCGCCTGTCGTCCGCGCTCGTCGGTGCGGAAGCAGACGTACAACGGCCGCTCCGCCACCGGCCGGGGATGGAAGCGGAGCCCGCCGGCGGCCAGTGCCGGATCGCGGGCCAGCAGCCAGGCCATGGTGTTGCGGTCGATGATGGCGGCATCGACGGTGCCGGCGATCAGGCCGCGCAGATTGTCACTGTCGGTCTCGGCCCGCACTACCCGGATGATGCCGCGTCCGACCAGGCGGTCGAAGGGCTCGGCGTTGGCGTAATGACGAACGACGCCAATGGTGTAGGCGCCGAGGTCTTCCAACCGCGACCACGTCAGTGGAGCATCCAGCCGTTCCGCCAGACCAAGGGGGCTTGAGCCGATCTGGCTGCTCATCAGGCAGGCGCGTTCACGGACACGGCGGGCGTAGACGGGAAACAGGCCGTCGACATCGGGGTCGGTGACGCCATCCTCCACCGGCATCGGCGAGTGATAGACCGGTCTGAGGCTATGTCCGGCGGCCCGCAACGCCGCCACCACGACGGCGCCGGCGGCGCCGTGCTCGGGCAGGTCCGGGCCGACGTAGGGCGGCCATGGCGCGATGCCGAGGGTCATGTCGGCACCCCGCGCCGGCGCGGCGCCGGTCAGCATCAGCGCCAGGGCGGCGGTGATCGTCGTGGCGGCACTCAGCCGAAGGCCGGTCGCGATGAAACGCCTGATCCGCTGGCGCACCGTTCCCTCCCATCCCCATGGCGACCAGGATCGGCCAAAACAGTCTCATGGTAAAGGATTATGCCGACCGCAGCGGGGCACCTTACCGAACATGTCGGCAAATGCTTCTATGACGAAATATACGGTTGTCCCCGGACCCGGCCGTTCTCTATGGTAAGAGGGAGTGGCGAGTACGCCCAAAGAAGCGTGCCGCCATCCGACGCAGGGAGGAAGGACGTCATAATGCCGCATTCGACGCTCGCGGAGTCGCGGGCGCGTCCGGCGGAGCGAGCCGCGCCCGAATCAAGGGTGCCGGAGCCGCCCGCCGGTCCCGCCGGTTCCACCGACTTGGCCGCGACCACGCCACCCCCGACCCTGGCCATCGACCTGCTGGCCTCGGCGCTCACCCAGCCGGTACTGGCGGTGGCGCTGCCGCAGGCGGTGGTGACCTGGAGCAATGCCGCCACCGCCGCCTTGTTCGGCCGTCCGCCGGTTGGGGAGCCGCTCGCCGCGCTGCTGGTGGAGGCGGCCGATCGGGATGCCGCGGACTGGCTTGACCGGTGCGCGGCCGGCGGCAGTGCCGCCGCCACCGGGCGCGGTCCCGCCGGCGATCTGGTGCCGCTGAGCGTGGCGGTGCAAGTGGTGGATGGCTTGGCGACCCTGGTCCTGTCCGATCGCCGCGACGGCGGTTCGGCCGGATACGGCGCGGCGCGGGCCAGCCTGGAACGCTACGCGCTGGCGCTGCGGTCCACCAATGACGGCATTTACGACTGGGACATCGAAACCGACCGCATCTTCTTTTCGCCTCGGGCGCGGGAGATTTTCGGCCTCACCTCCGACGAGATGTCGCCGCACGGCTGGGCGGCGCGCATCCACCCGGACGACTATGCCGCCTACCGGGGTGCCCATGTGCAGCACCTGCGCGGTGAGACCGAGCGTTTCGTGTGCGAATACCGTTTCCGTGCCGGCGAGGCCGGCTGGAAGTGGGTACGCCAGCACGGTGTCGCCCTGCGCCGCCACGGCCGCGCCATCCGCCTGACCGGATCGGTCGGCGACATCAGCGAGATGAAGGCGGCGGAGGATCGTATCGATCGGGAGCGGCAAATCCTCGCCGCCACCATCGAGCACATGGAGCAGGGTCTTTACATGGCCGATGCGGAAGGCTGCCTGGTCGCCTTCAACCGCCGCTTCCGGGCCATGTACAACCTGCCGGAAGATGCCTGTCGGCCCGGCTATACCGTCGAGTCGGTGCTGCGGTTCCTGTTCGAGCGCGGCGATCTCGACATGCCGTGGGAGCAGGTGAAGGCGCGCAGCCTCAGCGCCCACAGCCGCCGGCACGGCCATGTCTACGAAACGCGGCGGCCGGGCGGGATAATTCTGGAAGCCCGCACCACCGCCCTACCCGACGGCGGATACATCCGTACCTTCACCGACGTGACGGCGCGGCGGCAGCAGGAACGGGCCATTTCCGACATCCTGGAGGCCATTCCGCTGCCCATCATCGTGTCGTCGACGGTGGACAGCACCATTTTCTACGTCAACACCCACGCCCAGGAAGACTATGGCCTGTGCGTCGGGGCGCCGGTCGGCGGCAATGCCATCGAACTCTATGTCGACCGCGAGGACCGCTACCGGCTGGTCGAGCGGGTGCGGCGCGATCGGGTGGTGGACGGCCTGGAAGTGGAATGGATCACCATCGGCACCCGCGAACGCCGGTGGGTTCTGCTGTCCGCCCATGCCTTCACCTACCAGGGCTGCGACGCCATGCTGGTCACCGCCGCCGATATCACCGAGCGGCGGCGCATGGACGCCGAACTGAAAGCCGCCAAGGAGCGTGCCGAGCAGGCGTTGGCCGACCTCCAGGCCACCCAGAAAAGCCTGGTGGAAGCGGAGAAGATGGCGTCACTCGGCGGATTGGTGGCCGGGGTGGCGCACGAGATCAACACCCCGGTCGGCATCACCGTCACCACCGCCACCCATTTGCAGGAAAAGACCCGCGACATTCAGCGGGTGTTCGAGGGTGGCAAGGTGCGGCGGTCGGATTTCGAGACCTATCTGGCGGTGGCCGGTCAGGCGGCCGATCTGATCCTCGGGTCGTCCACCCGCGCCGCCAACCTGATCCAGAGCTTCAAGCAGGTGGCGGTCGATCAGACCAGCGAGGAGCGCCGCCGCTTCGACCTGCGCACCTACGTGGACGAGGTGCTGCTGTCGCTCGGTCCGCGCCTGAAGCGCACACCGCACCGGGTGACGACCGACGTGCCGGCGGGCATCACCGTCGACAGCTATCCGGGGCCGCTGTCGCAGGTGCTGACCAACTTCGTCATCAACTCCCTGGTGCATGCCTGGCCCGAGGACGGCACCGAGGTCGGTAGCATCACCCTGCGGGCGCGGCAGGAGGGCGCGCAAGTGGTGCTGGTCTACCAGGATGACGGTCGTGGCATTCCGCCGGATCACCTGAGCCGGGTGTTCGAGCCCTTCTTCACCACCCGGCGGGGCAGCGGCGGGTCCGGTCTCGGGCTCAACATCGTGTTCAATATCGTGCGGCAGACGCTGAAGGGGACGGTGGATGTCGACAGCCGGCAGGGCGAGGGCACGACCTTCACCCTGCGCTTCCCGGTGGAGGCATGACCATGGCAAGTGGCGGGCAAGGCGGGGATCCAGGAGAGGCGCAGATGACCGACGACGACATGCTGTTCGACGACGACGATGATTTCCTGGTCGACGACGATACCGCTGCTTCGGCGGTGCCTGCGACCGGGGCATCACCGGCGTCGGGCCCGGCGCGCGCCAGCGACGCCTGGGTGGTGCTGGTGGTGGACGACGAGCCGGAGGTCCATGCCGTCACCGCCATGGTGCTCGCCGATGTGCGCTTCAAGGATCGGTCGGTGAAGCTGTTGTCGGCCCGCTCCGCCGGCGAGGCGCGGGAGGTGCTGGCGGCGCGGCGCGACATCGCCGTGGTGCTGCTCGATGTGGTCATGGAAACCGACGATGCCGGGCTGCAACTGGTGCGCCACATCCGCCAGGACATCGGCAATCGCGCGGTTCGCATCATCCTGCGCACCGGCCAGCCAGGGCAGGCGCCGGAACGGGACGTGATCCTCGCTTACGACATCAACGACTACAAGGCCAAGACCGAGCTAACGTCGCAGAAGCTGTTCACCACCCTGGTGGCGGCGCTGCGCAGCTATGAGGATATCCTGGCCCTGGAGACCAGCCGCCAGGGTCTGCGCAAGATCATCGACGCGTCCGCCAGCCTGTTCCAGGCCCGCAGCATGAGCCTGTTCGCCAGCGGCGTGCTGACGCAGCTGTCGGCGGTGCTGGGGACACCGGTGTCGGGCATCGTCTGCGCCCAGCGCGGCCGTCCCGGCAGCCGTGGCGCGGCGGCGCGGGACGTGTTCATCCTGGCCGGCGCCGGCATCTATGAAGGCGCCGCCGACCAGCCGTTGAACGGTCATGCCGACGATCCGGTGGTGGCCGCCATCGACGAGGCGCTGGCGGCGCGGGCACATCTCTATGCCGCCGATCACATGGTGCTGTACATCCCCACCCCCAATGGCCGCGAGGTGGTCGCCTTCTTGCAGACCGGCCGGTCGCTGACGGCGCTCGACGAACAGTTGGTCGAGGTATTCTGCGGCAAGGTGTCGGTCGGCTTCGACAATCTTTATCTCTATGAACAGCTCAGGCGGGCCCATCAGGCGACGGTGGTGGCGCTGGCCGACCTGGCCGAACACAAGGACACCGACACCGGCGAGCATGTGCTGCGGGTCGAGCGCATGACCGAGGCGGTGGCCCGGCGGCTGCGCGCCGACGGCCACTATGTCGACCAGATCGACGACATCTTTCTTGAACAGGTGGGGATGGCGTCGATCCTCCATGATGTCGGCAAGGTGTCCGTTCCCGACGCCATCCTCCAGAAGCCGGGCAAGCTGACCCCCGAGGAATGGACGGTGATGCGCGAGCACGCCGCCGCCGGCGGCACCATCCTGGAGCGGGCGGCGCGGCTGGTGGACGGGTCGAGTTACCTGTCGCTCGGGGCCGATATCGCCAGCGGCCATCATGAACGCTGGGATGGCGGCGGTTATCCGCGCGGACTGACCGGCGAGGAAATCCCGCTCGCCGCCCGCATCGTCGCGGTGGTGGACGTTTACGACGCCCTGACCAGCGCCCGGCCGTACAAGGAACCGTGGCCGCGCGATCTCGCCATCCAGTATCTGCGCGACCAGGACGGGCGGCAGTTCGACCCGCGGGTGGTGGCGGCCTTCCTGGCGGTGCTGGCGGACCAGGAGGCGGCCGCCACGTCCGATTCCGGCTGAGATGATCTTTCCGGTAGGCCTCTGCCTCGGACGAGCTGTCGTCCCCTTCCCACGAGGGAGCGGGCAGTCCGGTCGGCGCCGGGTGGTGTTCTCGCGGGCGAGGGTCATCCGGAACTGGCTGACTGCAAGGGCCGCCACCGTTGATGCGGCGCGGCAGGCCGTGAAAGAAGGGAATGCCTAAGCGCAACCCTTGGCCCGACACCGCGTTTGAAGGGATGAATGTCCTCGGCAGCGGGTTGTCTCCGCCGCCGGGCACGGGGTCGCGGGCCGTCACGGTCTGGCCCCGACCGTCGAGCAGCCGGTCCTACCGAGGATGGGCTGGAACGAACGAGGGATGTCAGGTAGCCGCATGACGTATGCCGCTATGATTTTCTTCATCCTGGCGGTGATGTCTGGGTTGTTCGGTTTCACCTCGGTGGAGGGCGGGCCCGAGCCCAGCACCGCCGCCCTCGGGCGCTTGCTGGCCGTCGTTTTCGGTGCCGCCTTCATGGTTGCCGCCATCGCGCTCGTGCTTCGGCGCGGCGCTGGTCGCGCCTTCGGCGAAGGGCAGGCAGCCGTCTCCCCGGTGGACCGTCCCCTCGGCGGCGGCCTTTCGGCCTCGGAACGTGGCTCGTGGGATGGCAGCCGCCGCCGGGCCCGCCCCGGCCCGCCCTCGAGCAGCGGGGAGCGCTGAGCCGGGGTTTTTCCCCCAGGAGTCTCCAGCACTCTCCGGCGCTGGCGGCCGTAGCCACAAAACTGTCACAACGCGCTGATTGAAAAGACTTTTCATCCCCTTCTCGGGGGGTTCGGCGTTTGGGCGGCGATACGGGCTTTATGTCTCCTTTATCCCCGCCGCGGCTCTCCCTGGCCGCTTCGCCTGCTGCTGGATTGAGCAAAATACTGCGGTATTGCGGCCTCGGCGGTGGTCCTGACCGGGTGGCGGCCGCCCCGGTAAAAAGCACCGGCACGCTGATGCCGAATTTATGCCGTGCGCGGCAAGGCCACATGGAGGCTTTACGGCCCCTCGGCGCATCCTCGGGTCATGGAAAGCGGGAACGGCGCAGCCCCCGCCCGACGTGATCATAAGAGACCGAGGAGATTGCGATGAGCACGGCCCACACCCAGATCGCGGACCTGATCCCCGACCTGAAGCGCTATGCCCGCTCTCTGGCGCGCAGCGAGGATGATGCCAACGATCTGGTGCAGGACTGCGTCGAGCGCGCCATTCTCAAGTGGAACCTCTACAAGCCCGGCACCAATCTGCGATCCTGGTTGTTCACCATGATGCGCAACGTCTTCATCAGCCAGAAGCGCCGGGATGCCGTCGCCTACCGTTACATGCAGACCCGCGTCCATGAGGACAGCATGGTCGCCCGCCCCAATCAGGTGCATTCCGTGTTCCTCAACGAAACCGTGGCCGCCATGGAGGCGCTGTCGGAGCAGGAACGGGCGGCGGTGCGCATGCTGGGGATGGAGGAACGCTCCCACCAGGAGGCCGCCACCGAGACGGAATTGCCGGTGGGCACCATGAAATCCCGCCTGTCGCGCGGTCGTGCCAACCTGCGCACCATCATGCAGATGGCCGAGGGCGATGCCGCCTGACCCTGCCGGAAGGGTCTGATTTACTCTCCCCGTGACGTTTCCTCACGCCGCCGTCCCCTGGTCCGGGACGGCGGCGTTGTGTCATGCGCGCCCGACTCGACCGTCTACCTCCTGCGACTCGGGCGTCCGAGAAGAAGGCACCGATAGTTCGAACCTCGGTTGCGCTGTGTGCGTTGGGAACTCAAACCGCACGCGATCCTCCGCACAGCGAGACATTTCGAGGAGGCAAGATCCCATGCATACCTTTATGAAGATTGCCCTGCCCGCTTCGGCCGTTCTGGCGCTGGCCGCCTGCGCCAACCCGGGGGCCATCGAATCGGCCAAGGTGACGACGCCCACCGGCGGCACGCCCTTCACCCAGAAGCTGGCGCAGAACTACAGCGACTACACCCGCTTCGAGGCCGACGAAATGTATGACTGGTCGTCGGCCAGCCATTTCGCCGACAAGGCCCTGGCGGCCGCCGAAGGCCAGCGCGTCGCCCCGGAAAACCCGGAGGACTGGTCCATCCGCCGGGATGACTGGCGCGCCGAGTTGCAGACTGCCCGTGCCGAACTGGTCAATGCCTATGGCGACGGCTTCCGCGAGGACATGCCCGAAGTGGCGGCCTCGGCCCAGGCCAACTATGACTGCTGGGTCGAGCAGGCCGAGGAAGGGTGGCAGTACGATCACATCGCCAAGTGCCGCGAGGGCTTCCTGTCGGCCATGCAGCAGCGCGGCGGCGACCCGGTGGTGACGCAGGTGGAAGGCCCGCCGCCGGTGCTCATCTTCTTCGACTGGGACGTCGATCAGGTGCCGTCGGAGGCGGGCGCCATGCTCGACGCGGTGGCCGGTCTGGCCCAGGACAACCCCGGCATGGAGCTGGATGTCGTCGGTCATGCCGACCGCTCCGGGTCCAGCGATTACAACGTCGGCCTGTCGCAGCGCCGGGCCCAGAACGTGGCCGACGCGCTGGAAATCCGCGGCATCTCCTCCGACCGTCTGAACATCGAATGGCGCGGCGAGAGCGAGCCGCGGGTGCCGACCGATGACGGCGTGCGCGAGCCCGAGAACCGCCGCGTGGTCATCGAAGGCGCCCTTGGCCAGACCATGGCGGGCACGGGCACCGGCATGGGTGGCACCGGCGCCGGCGGAATGCAGTCGTCGTCCATGCAGCCCATGGGCGGCACCGCCGGCAGCACCACCGCCATGCAGTAAGGCGCGCGATAGGCCCGCCAGGGCCAGTTTCCACCAAGGCCCGCAGCGTCCCCCGCTGCGGGCCTTTCCTCATGCGGGCGATTCCCGGTTCGCGGCCGGGGTGTCAGCCCGAGACTTGCAGACGGTAGCCGACACCCGGCTCGGTGACGATCAGGCGCGGGCGCGACGGATCGGCCTCCAGCTTCTGGCGCAATTGGCCGACATAGACGCGCAGGTACTGCGTTTCCTCGATGTAAGCCTCGCCCCAGATG
>JAEWWF010000377.1 GCA_023396465.1 Pseudomonadota bacterium | reverse complement strand
GAGCAGGATGGCGAGCACCAGCGGCTCCAGCCACGCCTGCCCGAACAGCCGCGCCTCCACCGCCGCCACGGCGGACGCCGCCACCGCCACCGCCACGCACAGGGCGAGGCCGGGCAGCAGGCGGGCGAGGGCGGGCAGGGCGGCGGCGGACATGGCGATGGGGCATCCGGCGGAGGAAGGGGCTGCGGCCAGTGTGGCAGCGGCGGGAGCATCACTCCAACAGATTGTTCTGCTGCGATCAATCGTGGTGGGTTGTGAAAAAGGCGCCGCGCCGGCGGCGGCGGACATGGCGGGGTTGCGTCGGCGGAATGGGTCAGGGTTATTGATGTTTATCGGAAGGCTGTTACGCTGGTGCCCGTTCAGACGAAACAAATCAAAATCGGCAGAGGCATTCCCATGACTTTTGTTCCGTTCCACGACCGCGACGGCGTCATCTGGATGGATGGCGAGATGGTCCCCTGGCGCGACGCCAAGGTCCATGTCCTCACCCACGCGCTGCACTATGCCTCGGCGGTGTTCGAGGGCTCGCGGGCCTATGGCGGCGAGGTTTTCCGCCTGACCGACCACACCATCCGCCTGCATCAGTCAGCCGAGCTGCTGGGCTTTTCGTTGCCCTACTCGGTGGAAACGCTGGACGCGGCGACGCGCGAGGTGGTGGCGGCGGCCGGCGGCGGTGATCTCTACCTCCGCCATCTGGCGTGGCGCGGGTCGGAGATGATGGGCGTGGCGGCGCAGAAAAACCGCATCCACGTCGCCATCGCCGCCTGGGTGTGGCCGAGCTACTTCAAGCCCGAGGAACGCATGGCCGGCATCCGCCTAACCATGGCGCCGTGGCGCCGCCCGGCCCCCACCACGGCGCCCTCGGCCAGCAAGGCGGCGGGGCTCTACATGATCTGCACCCTGTCCAAGCACCAGGCGGAGAACGAGGGCTGGCACGATGCGCTGATGCTCGATTACCAGGGCCGCATCGCAGAGGCCACCGCCGCCAACATCTTCCTGGTCATCGACGGCGCCCTGCACACGCCGACGACGGAGTGCATCCTCAACGGCATCACCCGCCGCACGGTGATCGACCTCGCCCGCCGGCGCGGGCTGACGGTGGTGGAGGGGGAACTGTGGCCGCAGGATCTGGCGCGGGCGCAGGAGGTGTTCCTCACCGGCTCCGCCGCCGAGGTGACGCCGGTGCGGCAAATCGCCGACCACACCTTCACGCCGGGCGCCATCACCCGCCTCATGATGGACGATTATTCCGCCGCCGTGCGCGGGCCGGTGCCGGCGGGAATGGCCGGATAACCGGGCGGCATCCTACCTGTCCGGGTGGTATATGCGCGCCGTCCACCTTGGTTGATGGCGCGCATACCTTTTACGAGACGTTAACCACTTCTGCACAGGGGGTTTAATACGGCGGTTCGGGCATGATCGGATCATCAAACGAGGGGAGAAAAACCGATGACCGCCACCGCCCGCAAGACCGATTGCCCCGTTGCCTCCGCCCGCGCCAGCCGCGAGGCCGCCGCCCGCTTCCGCGCGCAGGTCGCCCGCCTGAGCGCCGTGTCGTTCGAAGGCTCGCTCACCGCCATCGCCGAATTCCGCCTGATGGCCCGCGATCTGACCCGCGGCGGCACGGTCACCACCGCCCGCACCAGCGCCCAGGCCACCCTGAGCGCCGCGCTCGGCCGCCCGCTGGCGCTGGCCGCCGAATAAAGGAAAGAGGCCCGGCTGCCGCCCCCACGGCCACCGGGCGCCTTCGGAAACCCCGCCGCGCCTTCGGGCTGCGGCAGGTGCAAAGCCGGCGGGACGGGCTCCCCTCCGCCCGGCCCGCCGGACCCTCTCTCGATCGACCTTATCTCTCGTTCCGCCTCCGGCCGCTGCCTGACCCCTCAGGCAGCGGCCGTTTTCTTGACGTCGACGGTGACCGGCGGCGGGCTGGTCAGGGTCTTGTAGACGACGCAATAGCGTTCGGTGAGCTTGAGCAGGCTGTCGATGCGCTCCTGCGGTTCCGGGGTGTCGATCTCGAAGGTCAGGCGGATGTCGCGGAAACCCACCGGCGCATCCTTGGCGACGCCGAGGGTGCCACGAAAGTCGAGGTCGCCCTCCACCCGCACGCTGCCGCCGCGCAGGTCGAAATCAAGGGCGGTCGCCACCGCCTTCAGGGTGACGCCGGCGCAGGCCACCAGCGCCTCCAGCAGCATGTCGCCGGAACAGGCCTGGGTGCCGGGGCCGCCGGTGGCGGGGTGCAGGCCGGCTTCGATGAGGGCGCGGCCGGTGTTGATCTTGCACGCGATGCCGTCGCCGGACAGGTCGCCCTCGGCATGAAGGGTCACTACCGCCTTGTCCGGGTCGGTCTTGTAGGCATCCTTCAGCGGCGTTTGCAGGGCGCGCAGGTCGTCGGATTTCATCGCACTGTCTCTCCTGGTTGGTTTTGGAGCGGCCCGGCGGTGGCCGGTCAGATGGCGGCGGCGGGCACGGTTTCCTCGCCCGGCCCCGGTGTCTGGAACGAACGGTCCAGTTCCGTCAGCAGGTGCTGTTTCAGGCGCTGGAACTCAAGGGCCGTGCGGTCGCGCGGACGGCTGAGGCCGGG
>JAEWWF010000347.1 GCA_023396465.1 Pseudomonadota bacterium | reverse complement strand
CCTTCAGCATGTCGCGGATGCCGGGGCCGCCGGTCGGATCGACGTAAGGCAGGGCGCTCTTGTCGGACAGACGGTAGGCGAACTTCTCGTGCTCGGTCCCCAGGCGCCATTCGGCGCGCGGCTTGTTGCCGCTTTCCAGCCACGCCACCAGATCGTCGCGACCGTGGATCGGCTGAAGGTTCGGCTTCGAGGGTCCGGACATGGGGACGGTGCTCCGAGCAGGAGAAGAAGACGCAATCGTTCCGGCGGGCGGAGGCTCAGCGGAAAGCGGGGCCGCCGGAACGCCAGTCGCCGGCCATCGCCTGGATACAGGCAAGGGCCGCCAGGGCCGCTGTCTCGGCCCGCAGGACACGGGGGCCAAGGCCGACCGGAACAACAAAAGGCAGCCGCCTGAGAGCGTCAAGTTCCGAGTGGGAAAATCCGCCCTCCGGCCCGATCAGAACCGCCAAAGTGGCCCCTTCGAGTCGGGCGACGGCGCCGGCAAGTGGCTCCCCCCGACCGGTCTCGTCGGCGACCAGCAGCGGCCGGGCCGCGTCCCAGCCGGCCAGCAGACGGGTGAGCGGCACCGGTTCGTCCACCGTCGGCACGGTCAGACGTTCGCATTGTTCCGCCGCCTCGATGGCGTTGGCGCGGGCGCGGTCGGTGTTGAGGCGGCTGGCGGCGGTGTTGTCGGTCATCACCGGCAGCAGACGGGCGACGCCCAGTTCCGTCGCCTTCTCCACCACCATGTCGGTGGCGTCCTTCTTCAGCGGCGCGAACAGCAGCCACAGGTCGCCCTCCGCCGTCTGGTGGCGCAGCCGCTCGCCCACCTCAAGCGTCCCGCCCTTGCGGCCGAGATCGGCGACCACCGCCCGCCACTCGCCGTCGCGCCCATTGAACAGGGCCACGGTTTCACCAGCCTTGGCCCGCATGACGGTGGCCAGATAATGGGCCTGCGCCTGGGTCAACGCCACCGCCTGCCCGACCGTCAAGGGTGAGTCGACGTGCAGGCGGTACTTGGGACGGTCGGGCACGGTCATGACGGCGGACACCTTCGGAGGACGGCGGCGGCAGCGCGCCGCTTGAGCGGGACGGGGCGATTAGATATGACTACCCGCATGACGAATGGCAAACCTCTCGTCGGCGACATGCCGGTGGACGGCTGGATCGACCGGCTGGCTCCCGCGCGGGCGCGTCCGTACCTGAAGCTGATGCGGCTCGACCGGCCCATCGGCACCTGGCTGCTGCTGCTGCCGTGCCTGTGGAGCATCGCCCTCGCCGCCCCCGCCGGCGGCCTTCCCGACCTGTGGCTGATGGCCCTGTTCGCCGTCGGTGCCCTGGTGATGCGCGGCGCCGGCTGCACCGTCAATGACATCGCCGACCGCGACTTCGACGGCAAGGTCGCCCGGACCGCCGGCCGCCCGATTCCCTCGGGTGCCGTCAGCGTGCCGCAGGCGCTGCTGTTCCTCGGCCTGCAACTGCTCACCGGACTGCTGATCCTGGTGCAGCTCAACGGCTTCGCCGTGGCGCTCGGCGTCGGTTCGCTGCTGCTGGTCGGCGCCTATCCGTTCATGAAGCGCATCACCTACTGGCCGCAGATGTGGCTGGGGCTGACTTTCAACTGGGGCGCCCTGCTCGGCTGGGCGGCGGTGACCGGCGGGCTGCACCCGGCGGCGGTGCTGCTCTATGTCGCCGGGCTGTTCTGGACCCTCGGCTACGACACCATCTATGCCCACCAGGACAAGGAGGACGACGTGCTGATCGGCGTCAAGTCCTCCGCCCTGGCGCTGGGGGCGCGCACGGTACCGTTCCTGTTCGTGGTCTATGGCCTCACCGCCGTGCTGCTGGTGCTGGCGGGATGGATGGCCGGGATCGGCTGGATGTTCTATCCGCTGGCGCTGGCGGCGTGCCTGCATCTGCTGTGGCAGGCGGTGGACGTGGACATCGACGACGGCGGCGACTGCCTCGCCAAGTTCAAGTCCAACCGGGTGTTCGGATGGCTGTTCCTGGCCGCCATCGTGGCCGGCCGCCTGCTCCAGTCCCCGACGGCATGACCGGCCGCGCGGCGCCGGCCGTTGACCACGCCGCCTTCATCCGCGCCCACACCACCCTTGCCGCCCCACCCCTGGTGCCGGAGGTGCGTCTGCATCTGGCGACCGAGGTGACGCCGCTGTGGCAGGCGACGCAGGATTTCCTCGACCGCCACGACCTGCCGCCGCCCTACTGGGCCTTCGCCTGGCCCGGCGGGCAGGCGATGACCCGTTGGCTGCTGGATACACCGGAGGTCTGGCGCCGCCGCACGGTGCTCGACGTCGCCGCCGGCAGCGGTCTCACCGCCGTGGCGCTGGCCGCCGCAGGTGCCGGCCCGACCGAGGCGGCGGAGATCGACCCGGTGGCGCGCGCCGCCATCGCCCTCAATGCCGAAGCCAACGGCGCCGTCGTCGGCGTGCGGGAGGACGACGTGCTCACCCTGGCGGACTGTCCGTGGCAGGTGGTGGCGGCGGGGGACGTCTGTTACGAGAAGCCGATGACCGACCTGATGATGCCGTGGCTGCGCCGCTGCGCCGCCCGCGGCGCTTTCGTGGTCATCGCCGACCCCGGCCGCGCCTACCTGCCGGCCTCCGGCCTGCTGCGGCTGGCGAGCTACGCCGTGCCCACCAGCCTTGATCTTGAGGATCGCGCGGAACGCGAGACGGTCGTGTATCAAGTTCTTCCGTCATGACGACATGCATCCAGCGCAATGCAGCAATTTTTGCAATGCAACAATACCGAGCCTGCCCTTGGGTGGCTGCAACCAAATCTTGACAATTCAGTCATTAAACTACAAAAGTTCGCCCATACAGCGCCCCCTCGCGCTATCGCCGAGAGGCTGGCCGCAAGGCCGGGGCAGCCGTCAGGAGAACTCCAGCCCGGACCATGACCGGGTGGGACGGCAGCGCGAGCCACGGGCACTCATGCGTCGCCGCCGGAGCCTCCTCCGGCGGCGATTGCTTTTCCCGGAACAAGATTGGGCGCCACTCCCCGCCAGTGGGGGGAGCGGCGCACCGTCAGTGGTCGGTATCGGCGGCGGCGGCCTCGCGCGCCCGCATGGTCTCCTGCCGGCGCATGAAGTATGCGGCGACCAGGATGGTCAGCGCCGCCACCAGCACCAGCAGCGTCGCCAGGGCGTTGATCTTCGGGCTGACCCCCAGGCGCACCGACGAAAACACCACCATCGGCAGCGTCGTCGATGACGGACCGGAGGTGAAGGACGCGATCACCAGATCGTCCAGCGA
>JAEWWF010000280.1 GCA_023396465.1 Pseudomonadota bacterium | reverse complement strand
GCGCAAAAGCCCGCGCGCCGGCACCGCCGAGCCGCGTTTGCAGAGCCGCCAGGGGAGTCTGTTCTGATGCATCCACGCCGCCCGCTCGCCGCGACCGTCGCCCTTGTTCTCGGCCTGCTGTTGCCGGGCGCCGCCGCCGTGGCCGCCGAGTTGACCGGGCGGCCGGAACAGGGCGGCCTGGTCGTCGGCCGCACCGCGCCGGGGGCGCGCGTCACCCTGGACGGGCGGCCGGTGCGGGTCGATCCGCAGGGGCGCTTCGTCGTCGGCTTCAACCGCGACCACCCCGCCGCCGCCGAACTGGCCGAGGACTTTCCCGACGGCCGCCGCAGCGTCACCGCCCTGACGGTGACGCCGCGCCAGTGGGACATTCAGCGCATCGACGGCCTGCCGCCGCAGAAGGTCACCCCCGACCCCAAGCTTCAGGAGCGCATCCGCGAGGAAAATGCCCGCATCGCCGCCGTGCGCAAGTCCGATCGCCCCGACCCCGACCTGTTCGGCGGTTTCGTGCCGCCGGTGCAGGGCGAGACGCGCATCTCCGGCGTGTTCGGCAGCCAGCGTATCCTCAACGGCGAGGCCCGCAGCCCCCACTCCGGCACCGACTACGCCGCCCCGGAAGGCACGCCGGTGGTGGCGACCGGGCCGGGCAAGATTTCGCTGGCCGAGGACGACCTGTTCTTCACCGGCAAGACGGTGATGATCGACCACGGCTTCGGCCTGCAATCGGTCTATGCCCACCTCAGCCGCTTCGACGTCAGCGTCGGCCAGCGGGTGGAGCCGGGGCAGGTGATCGGCGCCGTCGGCGCCACCGGCCGCGCCACCGGCCCGCATCTGCACTTCGGCCTCAGCTGGTTCGACGAGCGCCTGGACCCGGAAACCGCCCTGCCGCTGCTGTTCCGGGCGGGGGAATAGCACCGCCCGCCCGGTTCGGGGTCACCGCGCCAGCGCCGGGACCACCGCCTCGACCATGGCGGTGAAGGCGGCGGGCAAGTCGGCGGGCGCCCCCTTCTCCAGCGTGTCCAGCACCACCAGCTTGGCTCCACCGGCCGCCACCGCCTCGACGATGGGGGCGGCGGGCTCGCGGTGGTGGAGGACCACCGGGATGTCCTCGCGCCGCAGCCATGTCGTCAGCTCGGACAGCTGCACCGGCGTCCAGTCGCGATCGTCGAGCGCCCACACCCGCCGCACCTCCAGTCCGAGGTCGGCGGCCAGATAGGAGAACCGATCGGACAAAGCCGCCACCGAGGGATCGGGCGCCGCGACCAAGGCTTGCGCGGCATGGGCCGACACCTCCAGGAGCGACCGCTTCACCCGCGCCAGATTGGCGGCGATGGTCGCGTCCTCGGCGGGATAAAGCCGGCGCAGGTCCGCCGCCACGATGTCGGCCATGCGTCCGGCATTGGCGATCCCCAGCCATGGAAAGGGGGCATCCTCGCGCGTGGTGACGCCGGTCACGGTTCCGTCCAGGGGACGGGCGGCGTCGATCTCCACCACCCGAACGTTGACCCGCCGCGCCAGGGGATAGAGCGGATCGGCCGGCCACACCGACCGCAGGCCGACGACGGCATCGGCGCGGGCGGCGGCGGCGGCGAAGGCGGCCTCGCCGCGCCCGGTCAGGAACGATGCCTGCCGCCCCATGGGCAGCGAGGCGGGCACCACGGCTTCCACCGTCACCCCGGTTCCCTGGGTCAAGGCCGCGACGAGACCGGCGGTGACCGGATGCCCCGCCAGCAGCGTCCCGGCGGCGGCCGGACCGGCCGCGACCAGCAGGGTCAGCATCAGCACGACACGACGCAAGCGCGTCATCCTCTTTCCCCTTTCCAAATGGAGCGGACCAGCATCGCGACGACGAACAGCCCGCCGGCGCAGAGGATGATGGCGCCGCCGGACGGGATCGGCAGGGCGAGTTGGACCGGCAGCAGAATTCCCGCCACCGCCGCCACGCTCGCGAACCCCACGGACAGCACGAAGAACCCCCGCAGCGACGACGCGGCGACGCGGGCGGCGGCGGCCGGGATGACCAGCAGCGCCCCCACCAGGATGGCGCCGATGATCTTCACCGAGGCGACCGTCACCACCGTCACCAGGACCATGAACAGGTAGTCCAGCACCGTCACCGGCACGCCACGCACCCGCGCCAGGGCGGGGTTGAAGCTCGCCAGCATCATGCGGTTGAACAACGGCAGCATGATCGCGGTGACACCGACGGCGACCACCAGCAGCACGGTGAGATCGCGGTCGTCCACCGTCAGCACCGACCCGAACAGCACGTTTTCCAGGATGTGAACATTGACCCGCGTCGCCAGCACCAGCAGCAGGCTCGCCCCCAGCGCCAGCGACACCGACAGGAACACGCCGATCAGCGTGTCGGAGGTCAGACCGCTGCGGTTGCGGGTATAGGTCACCAACAGGGCGAACAACAGGCAGTAGGCGAACAGACTGCCATAGGGGCCGGTGTAGGGCTCGCCGGCCAGGATGCCGATGGCCACGCCGGTCAGCGCCGCATGACCGACCGCCTCGGAAAAGAACGCCAGCCGCTTGGTGACGACCAAGGTGCCGAGCGCCCCCAGCACCGGCCCGATCACCAGCCCGGCCAGCAAGGCGTTGACGAGGAAGCCATGCTCCAGGCCCGACGGCAGCAGGCCCGCCGCCGCCCATCCCTGCACGGCGGCGCGGACGGTTTCAAAGCTCATGACGCCATCCTCGCCGGTCCAGCCGCCGGGGTGGCCGAGAACAGCGCCAACACCCGCTCGGGCGTCAGCATGGCGGCCGGCGGCCCGTCGAACAGCAGCCGCCGGTTGAGCGCCGAGACACCGCCCGCCAGCCGCCGCACGGCGGCCAGATCGTGCTCCACCCACAGAATGGTGGTGCCAGCGGCCCGCAAGTCGGTGACGAGACGCTCGAACACCGCCACGCCTGCCTCGTCCAAGGCGGTCATCGGCTCGTCGAGAAGCAGCAGGTCGGGCGCCGGGATCAAAGCCTGGGCCAACAGAACGCGCTGCCGCTCACCGCCGGACAGGGCGCCGAAACGGCGGCGGCGCTTGTCGGCCATGCCCACCCGATCCAGCGCCGCCGCGTAGTCGAGCCGCCGGTCGGGACCAAGGAAAGCCGGGCGGCGTTGGCACAGCACGGCGAGGACATCCTCCACGGTCATCGGCAGGCCGCGATCGAACTCCAGCGTCTGCGGCACATAGGCGACCACGCCCGCCCCTTGCCCCGGCCAGTCGAGCCGCACCGTTCCCCGATGCGCCGCTTGCCCGAGCACGGTTCGGATCAGCGACGACTTGCCGCCACCGTTGGGGCCGACCACCGCATGCAGGCTTCCGGCCGGCACCCGCAACGATATTTCGTCGAGAATGACGGTGCGCCCGGCGCTCAACGACACCCGATCGAACAGGATGGCCGGCCCGGTCATCCCGCCGTCTCCAGCATGGCCCGCACCAGGGTTTCCAGGTTGGCGGCCATCTCCTGCTCGAACCGTTCCGGCGTGTAATCGCCGTGGGAGATATGGGAAAAGGCGTGCAGGCGAATGCCGGTCTCGCGCCGGATGGTCTCCACATAGGCGCTCGGGAAGTTCAATTCGGAGAAAATCACCTGCACATCCAGCCGGCGCAGGGTGGCGATGGTGTCCGCCAGTTGGGCCGGGCTCGGCTCGATGCCATGGGCCGGCTCGACGACAGCGGCGACCTCCAGGCCGAACTCGCGCAGCAGATAGTCATAAGCGCCATGAATGGTGGCGACCCGCAGGGCGACGGTGCGGGCATCGGCCAGTCGGGCAAGGGCATCCGCCCGCAGCCGCCGCAGTCGCTTGCCATAGGCGCGGGCATTGGCGGCATAGGCATCGGCATGGGCGGGATCGAGACGGCCCAGGTCCCGCGCGATGGTCGAGACTTGCAGGACGGCGCCGGTGATGGATAGGAAGGTGTGGGGATTGACCACGCCACTGTCGCCCATGGCGCTGGAGCCCCCCGCCGGCAGCAGCGGAACCTCGGCGTTGGCCTCGATCACCGGCAAGTCGGGCCGGGCGGAGGCGGCGATCATGCGGCCGGCGAAATCATCATGGCCAATGCCGTTCAGCACGATGACATCCAGGGTGCCGATGCGCTGGATATCCTCCGGGCGCGGCTCGTAGGCATGGGGATTGAAGCCGGCCGGGATGATCGGCACCACCTCGGCCCGATCGGCGACGATGTTGGCGACATAGGAATAGTAGGGATGCAGCGTGACGCCAATCCGCAGGGGGGCCGTGGCCGCCGCCCTCGCCGGATGGACGAAGCCGGCGGCCAGGGCGGCGGCCAGGAACTGACGGCGGTTCATCGTGTGACTCCGGCGGAGAAGGTGGACATCACCCGGCGCCAGCCGGCGGCGATCAGGGCCGGCGGATCGGGCGGCAGCGGCGGGGCTTCGGCGGCGCGCGTCAGCCAGACCTCGGCCTGCCCGCCATGCAGGATCAGCACCAGCGATCCGGCCACGGCGGGCTTGGCCGAAACACCGGCATAGGCGAGGGTTGCGCCATGCCGATGCAGCGACCAGACATGACCGCCGCGCGCCTCGGCGCTCGCGTCGGCGATGAAAGGGGGCAGCAGATCGGCGGCCAGGACGGCGGGCGACGGAGCGGCGTCCTCGGTGCCCACCATCGCCATGATCTCCCCCGCCGCCGCCAGGAGGTCGGCGTGAAGCCCCTGCTCCGCCGCCGTCAGGTCGGCGCGGGCGTCGATCTCGTGGGCCAGCGGCACCGCCACCACCGCCACCGGGCGGTTGAGGCCGACCACCGCCACGGCCACCGCCACGATGACCACGGCGGCGACCAGCACCCAAAGGGTCTCCCGCTCGGCTCCGGCCGGGCGGATCATCTGATGATGCATGCCGCCCCCGTCACTTGATGGCGGTGTGCTCGACCTCGACCGTATGGCCGGGGCCGGCATCGAACAGGACATAGAAATCCTGGTCGGGGCGCGGGAACCGAAGGGTCGATGCCTCGTCGAGCTTGCCGGCGATCAGCACCTGCTCGTCATAGGAAATGACGTCCACCACCACCCCCGGCGCCGCGGAGCCATCGGAGAAGCCACCGACGCACTGGACGGTGACGGCATCGATCATCTTGCAGTCGCACACCGGATAATGGGCCTCGGCGGCGGACGAGACCGCGACCACGAGGCCGGCCGCCACCACGGCTGACACGAGGCGTTTCACGACGTCTTTCCTCCCAGAACAGCGGCCAGGGGCACCGCGCCTTGCACGATGGAACCGTCCCAGCGTTCGATGGTCAGCCATAGCTCTTCGTCGCCCGTCAGCGTGTCCGGCAGCAGGACGTGGGCGAACTGGCGATAGGGCGAGCCTTCCGCCAAGGCTCCGGCGGCGCGCAGGCTGCGGGGCTTTCCGACCCGCAGGAATATCCCCCGGATGGAGTCCATGGCGCCCGGGCGCAGGTGGACCTGGTAATCCTTCACCGTCTCCCCGCCACTGCCGCGATAGGGTCTCTCGTCGGCGGTGACGAGGGTCAGGTCGTAGGGGCCGATGGTCAGCGGGCGGTGGAGGTCCGCCACCAGACGCGGCGCCTCCCCCGACAGGGCCTCGGGCAGAAAGTACAGCGGCACCAGCAAAATCAGGGCGCTCAGGTGGAACTTGTTGCGGGCCAGGAAGTCACGCATGCGGCGTCTCCTCGGCGGCGCGCAGCCGGCGGGCCTCGACGGTGGCGCGGATGGTGCGGCGGGCCCAGATCTTCATGCCGCTGAACACCAGAGCACTGAGCAGGATGCCGAAGGTGAACCACACCAGCTTCACCGGCAGGCCGCCGAAATCGCCGGTATGCAGGGACCGCATGATGGTGCCGGTCAAGGAGGCGGCCGAACTGTCGAAACCGCCGGAGACATCCATCACCGCGCCGGTGCGCGGATTGACGGAGATGAAATCAGGCAGCAACGGCGCCTGTCCGCTCATGCCGAACACCCACGCCGGGCTGAAGGCGGTGGCCGGCAGGGCCATGTAGGTCAGGCGCATGTCGGGCACCGCGCCGAGGGCACCCGCCAGGATCAAATCGGGATCGGCGGGCGGCGCCGTCGCCGCCACCGCCAGGTCATCGCGCTGCACCAGGGCGGGCACCTGCGACCCGCCGAGCGGCGCCCCCAGGTCGGCCAGAAGGGTGTTGATCAGGAACCACAGGCCGGTCACCGCCATCAGGGCGACGAACCACAGCGACCAGGTTCCGGCCACCCGGTGAAAGTCGCCCCACACCACGCGGGCGGGGGCGCCCCAGCGGATGGACGGCTTGTAGAACGACCGCCAGAACCGCTTGTAGACCACCACCCCGGTGACCAGCGATCCGAGCAGCGGCAGCCCGAGCAGCGAAACGGCGTACCAGCCATAGGGGTAGATGAGCAACCAACCGTGCAAGGCCCGCAGGAAGCTATGGAAGGGCGCCCCGGTCGACACCTGTTGCACCTGCCCGGTGATCGGGTTGACCCAGGCGGTGACGAACCCGCCATCGGGGACCGCGACACGGACATTCACCGCCATGTGGGACCCGCCCCAGCCCAGCGCCGTCACCCGTCCGTCGGGAACCGCCGCCTCGGCCGCCGCCACCATCTGCTTCAGCGGCACCGGCTGGCCCTCCTCGGACACCCGCATCGCCGGATTGACCAACCACATGATTTCGCTGCTGACCACGGCGAGGCTGCCGGTCACGCAGACGAAAAACAGAAAGAACCAGATGGGCAGCGCCAGCCAGGAATGCCACAGGAACCACAGGCGGGTCCGCGACTTCTTGGCGGCGGCCTTGCCGGGCGGACCACTCATGCCACCCCTCCGCCCTGCTTGCATCGCATCCGCTGCATCCGGCCAGTTCCCATCACGCCTGTTCCACCAACAGAGGGCGGCGCACCGCGCCTCTCTCTGCAATGACGAACCAGCGGCCTTTTCTTTCCACAAAATCGCGAAGGCGTCGCAATCGCAAAAAAGCCCCCTACCGATACAGTCAGCATGAGGAATTTTCCGCCGCCCTTCGTCTTTGAGGCAGAGGGATGAACGGGCCCCCCCGGCGTCTCCACCCGACAGCGATCCCCGGAGCGCGGCACAGGCCATGCGAACGACGACCTTATCTCTCCCCGTCCCCCCGCCCCACTCCTCGCCCCGATCGGCACCCCACGGACCGGCCCGATGAGCCGCCCCCGCCGCGCCCGCGCCACCGTCGTCACCATCGCCGTTTTGGTGGCATTGGCGGTGGGAGGGTGGACAGCCCTTTCCGCCTGGACCGCGCCGACACCGGCGGAGCGGTACGAAACCGCCGTCCTGGTCCGTCAGGACATCGAGGACACGGTGGTCGCCGCCGGCACCCTACGGCCGCGCGCCTCGGTGGAGGTGGGGGCCCAGGTGTCCGGGGTACTCAAACGCCTGCATGTCGCCGTCGGGGACCATGTGGACCGCGGCGACCTGCTGGCCGAGATCGAGGCCGAGGTTCAGGCCGCCATGGTGGAAAGCCTGCGCGCCGATCTGGCGCGGCTGCATGCCGGGCTGGAGGAACAGCAGGCCGCCCTGCGCCACGCCGAAAAGCATCATGACCGGGTGGCCCGCCTGTCCCGCGACAATGTGGCGGCCCAAGCCTCGCTCGATGCCAGCCTGCGCGACCGCGACATGCTTCGCGCCCGCATCGCCGCCATCCGGGCGGAGATCCGCCAGGCCGAGGCCCGCTTGCGGGCCGAGGAAACGACCCTGCGGCAAGCCCGCATCCTGGCGCCCATGACCGGCACCGTGGTCGCCATCGACATCAAGGAAGGGCAGACCCTGAACGCCAATTACGAGGCGCCGGTGATCCTGCGGCTGTCGGACCTGACGGCGATGACCGTGTGGACCGAGGTGTCGGAGGCCGACGTCGTGCGCCTGCGCCCCGGCATGCCGGTGTGGTTCACCACCCTCGGCGCCCCCGAGCAGCGGCGCCCGGCGGTTCTGCGGCAGATTCTCCCCGTCCCGCCGGACGCCCCGGACAAGGAGACGGCGACCACCACCGGCGGCGGCGCCAGCGTCGTTCTGTACACCGCCCTGTTCGACGTGGCCAATGCCGATGGAGCCTTGCGGGCCGGCATGACGGCCGAGGTCCATTTCGTCCTCGCCCGGGCGGAACAAGCCCTGGCGGTGCCGGTGGCGGCCCT
>JAEWWF010000262.1 GCA_023396465.1 Pseudomonadota bacterium | reverse complement strand
GCCGCCATGGCCATCAGCGCCGCCCTGGCCGCCCCGCCGGACCGGCGCGGCACCATGATCGACGTCTCCATGCTGGAAGCGACGCTCGCCACCATGGGCTGGGCCGTCTCCAACCTGCTGGTCGCCGGGGTGACGCCGCAGGCCAACGGCAACGAAAACATGACCTCCGCCCCCTCCGGCACCTTCCGCACCGGCGACGGGCTGCTCAACATCGCCGCCAACAAGCAGGAACAGTGGGAGATCCTGTGCCGCCACCTCGGCCGCACCGACCTGCTGGAGCGGCCGGAGTACCGCAGCCGCGCCGACCGCATCCGCCACCGCTACACCCTGAAGGCGGAGTTGGAGGAGACCCTGCAGACCCGCCCGGCGGAAGACTGGGCGGCGGACCTCAACCGCCTTGGCGTGCCGGCCGGGCCGGTGCTGACGGTGGCCGCCGCGCTCGCCCATCCGCAGGTGGCGGAACGCGGCATGCTCGCCACCTTCGACGACGTGCCCGGCGCCGGCCGGGGGGCGACGCTGGTCCGCACCGGCTTCAAGCTCGACGGTGCGCCGCCGACGGTGGAAACGCCGCCGCCGCAACTCGGGCAGGACAACGACACGGTCTGGGGCGGCCTCGGCCTGTCCCCGGACGATCTCGACCGCTTGCGCAAGGAGGGCGTGCTGTGACCGACGCGACCGACGCGACGACCGACGTCAAGGACTGGTGGCAGACCGCCATCATCGACATGGAACCGGGCCGCATCGCCTTCCGCGGCCGGCCGGTGCAGGATCTCATCGGCACCGTCAGCTTTCCGCAGATGATCTGGTTCATGGTCATGGGCACCCTGCCGAGCCCCGCCGAAGCGGCGCTGTTCGAGGCGGCGCTGGTGGCCGCCGTCGACCACGGACCGCAGGCGCCCTCCATCGCCGCCGCCCGCATGGCCGCCACCTGCGGCGTCGGCATCAACAACGTCATGGCCAACGGCGTCAACATGCTGGGCAACGTCCACGGCGGCGCCGGCGAGCAGGCGGTGATGCTCTATGCCGACATCGCCCGCCGCCACGACGACGGCACCGCCCTGCCCGACGCCACCGCCGCCGCCCTGGACGACTGGCGGGCGGCGCACGGGCGCTTCATCCCCGGCTTCGGCCACCGCTTCCACAAGCCGGTGGACCCGCGCGCCCCGCGCCTGCTGGCGCTGGTGGACGCGGCGGCGGCGGCCGGCACCGTCGCGGGCCGCTTCGCCGCCATCGGCCGGGCGGTGGAGGCACATCTGGCGGCGGAGAAGGGCAAGGCGGTGCCCATGAACATCGACGGCGCCACCGCCGTCATCTTTGCCGAACTGGGCTGCCCGCCGCCGCTGGCGCGCGGCTTCTTCTGCCTGTCGCGCTCGGTCGGCATCCTCGCCCACGGGTGGGAACAGATGCAGCAGGGCGGCCGCAACAAGGGGCCGACGCCGCCGCACTACCGCTGGACCTACACCGGCCCGCCCGAGGGCGGCTGAGGCCACACTTGCGGCGCGGCCGGCGCTGCCCCATGCTGGGCCCCCAATTCCCCAACGGCAGTTGTTGTTCATGAGCGAGCTTGACCCCGATACCGCCACGCCCGTCCCCCTGATCACCGCCGAGGAGATCGCGGCACGGCTGGACACCATGGCGCAGGAGATCGTCGCCAAACTCGGCCCCGAGATCACCCTGATCCCGGTGCTGAAGGGCGCCTTCATCTTCGCCGCCGATCTGGTGCGGGCGCTCGGCCGCCACGGCGCCCACGTCAAGCTGCGCATCGAGTTCCTGCGCCTCGCCAGCTACGGCAGCGGCAAGGAAAGCAGCGGCACCGTGCGCCAGGAAGGCGACCTGCCGCAGGTGGCCGGCGAAACCGTGCTGGTGGTGGAGGACGTGCTCGATTCCGGCCGCACCGCCTCCCGCGCCATCGACCTGATGTATGAAGCCGGGGCCAAGAAGGCGGCGCTGGTGGTGCTGCTCGACAAGCCCGCCCGCCGCGCCGTCGACTGCGAGGCGGAGTTCGTCGGCTTCACCGTCGGCGACCGTTTCGTGGTCGGCTACGGCATCGACTGGGCGGAACGCTTCCGCGAGCTAGATCATGTGGCGGTGGTGGACTGACCACCCCGCCGCGCCACGTCACCGGCGGGGGTCGAACACTTCGCCGGTGAGGAAGGCATCGGGCCCCACCTCCACCGTGCCGCCGCCGGCCGCCGCCACCGCATGGGCCGCCGCCGCCGCGCCGACCACCGCCAGATCCTCCACCGGCACCGCCAGGCCGAGGGGCGCCACGGCGGCGCGGTAGAGGTCCGGCCGCCACACCTGCGCCGCCACCGCCAGCCGCTCCACCGCCGGCACCGCCGCCTGATCCCACCGCGTCATCTGGGCCAGCAGCCACGCCGCCCGCGACACCCACGGGAAGGTCGCCTGCCAGCGGAAGAAGACGTGGCTCTCCAGCGCCTCCGGCGCCGCCCCCGGCCGCAGCACCGGCCGCCCGCCCAGCGCCATGCGCAGGATGTCGGGCGAGGTGCCGACGTAACGGGGATCGGCCAGCAGGTCGGCCAGGGCGTCGCGGTTCTCCGCCGCATCGGCCCATTGCGCCGCCCGCACCAGGGCCCGCACCAGCGCCGCCGTCAGGTCCGGCTGACGGCTCGCCCACTCCGCCCGCAGGCCGAGCACTTTCTCGGGGCTGGCTGGCCAGATGTCGCCCTTGGTGGCGACGATGGCGCCGACGCCCCGCTGCACCGCCCGCAGGTTCCACGGCTCGCCGACGCAATAGCCGTCGATCCAGCCGCTGGCGAGGCTTTCCACCATGCGGGCCGGCGCCACCACGCCCAGGTTGACGTCGCGGTCGGGGTCGATGCCGGCCGAAGCCAGCCAGAGGCGCAGTTCGTAGGCGTGGCTGCTGAACGGGAAGACGGTGGCGAAGGACAGCGGCGGCCGGCCGGCGGCGCGGTCGGCCGCGATCACCCGTTTCAGCGCCCGGGCGGAGCCGCCGCGCGGGCCGGCCATGGCCTCCGGGCCCGCCGCCTGCATGCGGGCGAGCAGGGCGGTCGAGACGGTGATGGCATTGCCGCCGAGCCCGAGCGCCATGGGCACCGTCATCGCCACCGCCGGCATGCCGCCAAGGCCAAGGTGAATGGCCAGCGGCAGCGGCGCCAGGATATGGGCGGCATCCAGCAGGCCGAAGGCGAGCTTGTCGCGCACCGCCGCCCACGAGGCTTCACGCTCCAGGGCCAGGGTCAGCCCCTCGGCGGCGGCGAAGCCCAGTTCGCGCGCCACCACCGGCACGGCACAGTCGATGAGCGGCAGGAAGCCGAGGGTGACGACGGTGTCGGCCATGGCGTCAGAACTCCATCTCGAAGGCGGTGATGACGCTCTGCGCGATGTCGGAGAGCTTGCGGTTCTGCTTCATGGCCGTCTTGCGCAGCAGGGCGTAGGCGTCTTCCTCCGCCAGGCCACGGTTCTTCATCAGCAGGCCCTTGGCGCGTTCCACCAGCTTGCGGTCGGCCAGCTTGGCCTGGGCGTCGTCGCGTTCGCGGCGCAGACGGTCGAAGGCGTGGAAACGGGAGATGGCGGTTTCGACGATGGGCTTGATGCGGGCTTCCTTCAGCCCGTCGACCACATAGGCGCTGACCCCGGCCTCGATGGCGGCGTGGATCATGTGGCTGTCGCTGCGGTCGACGAACATGGCGATGGGCCGCTGCACGGCGCGCGACACCTGGAACATCTGCTCCAGCGTGTCGCGGTCGGGGTTTTCCAAGTCGATGATGATGACGTCGGGCGCCAGCGCCTGCACCCGCGCCAGCATGTTCACCGACGGGCCGATGATGCTGACGCGCACATAGCCGGCCTCCACCAGGCCGCGCTCCACCACCGCCGCCCGGTCGGGGTCGCCGTCGATGACCAGGATGCTGAGATCCGATTCGCCCATGGTTGCCCGCTCACCGCCCCGACCCGTTGTTCCGTGTTATACTGCCGCCCGCCCGCCGGCAGAAGGACCGACACCCGCCATGACCGACCCCGACACCCTATGGGAAGCCCTGTGGCTGCTGGCCTTCGCCGGCGCGGCCGGCATGATCTTCGTGCATCTGCTGCGGCAGACGCGGCCCGGCGACGACGGCGGCGACTGACCGGGCCGCGTGCCGCTCATTCCGCCGCCGCCGCCGGCACGGCGCCGTTGCGTTCGGCCACGGCGGCCTCGAACCGGCGCTTTTCCTCCGCCGCCGTCTCCGGCGAGAAGCGCACCGCCAGCGCCGCGAAGCTGCACACCACCACCGCGCAGCCCAGGTAGAACAGGCCCTGCTGGTAGGTCAGGCTCTCCGACTTGAACAGGAAGCCGGCCGCCACCGCGCCGGCGTTGCCGCCCGCCCCGACGATGCCGGCCACCGCCCCCAGGGCCTTGCGGTTGATGAAGGGCACGACGCCGAAGGTCGCCCCCTCGCTCATCTGCACGAACAGCGAGAACAGCACCATGGCCGCCACCGCGACGACCAGGGTGGTCATCTGCGAGAACAGCATGAGCGCGAGACCCTCCAGGAACAGCACCAGGAACAGGAACATCACCCGCCCCTTCAGCCCGGCATTGCGCGCGAAGCGGTCGGAGAACACACCGCCGAGGGTGCGGGCGAACAGGTTCATCAGCCCGAACAGGCCGGCGATGATGCCCGCCGTGGCAAGGTCCAGCTTGAAGGTATCGAAGAAGTAGATGGCGGCGATGTTGTTGATGGTCAGCTCGACCCCGAAGCAGGCGGCGTAGACGACGAACAGCGCCCACACGCGGGTATCCTTGGCCGCCGCCACGAAGCCGCCGCCGGCGCCGGCGCTGTCCTTGGCCTCGGGCAGCTCGCCGCGGGCCCGCAGGTCGGCGAAGTTGCCGTCCGGGCAGTCGGTGGTGAAGCGCCAGTAGAGGGCGGCTATCACCAGCATCACCACCCCCGGCACCACCATGGCGAGGCGCCAGCCGAGCGTCTGCTCGACCCCCAGCATGAGCACGCCGGCCAGGATCAGCGGCATCACCATCTGCGTCACGCCGCCGCCCAGGTTGCCCCAGCCGGCCGTGGTTGCGTTGGCGGTGCCGACCACGTTCGGCGCGAACATGACCGAGGTGTGGTACTGGGTGATGACGAAGCTCGCCCCGATGGCCCCGATGCCAAGGCGGAACAGCAGGAAGGTCTCGTAGCTGTCGGCCAGCCCGATCAGCATGACCGGCAGCGAGCCCAGGATCAGCAGGCCGGTATAGGTCTTGCGCGGCCCGATGCGGTCGCACAGCGGCCCGATGATGAGGCGCACCAGCACCGTGATGGCGACCGAGGCGATGATGGTATTGCCGATCTCGCCCTTGGTCAGGCCCAGGTCCTCGCGCACCACCGCCATCAGCGGGGCGATGCCGAACCAGCCGAAGAAGCACACGAAGAACGCGGTCCAGGTAAGGTGGAAGGTGCGCATCTGCACCGTCTTCAGGGAGAAGAGGTTTATGCGCGTGGCCTTGTGCCTGATGTCCATCTGCAAGCCCTTTGCGTCGGGGCCGGAGCGCGCATGTCCGGGAAGGCGCCTGGTCCGGCCGCTGAAGTCATCCCCTGGCCGTCCGCGCTGCCCGATCCCTCGTTCCGCGGCGGCCACGCATGAAGACACCGTGACCGATGCCGGCCGCCGCACGCGGCTGCCGCATCTGTGGTCAGGCGTCTGTGCCTGGTCGTCCGCCGTTGGACGAGGAAGCTCTTGAGGTCTCCCCGCATCGGGAGTGGCGCCCGCCGCATCATCCGGCGGGGCCGACCGCAGTATCAGCAACCCCTGTGCCAACCGATTCCAAAGGCTCAAGCCTTCCGGTAACCGGTTGACCGAACAAGGAAAATGGCGGATGGAGGCGGCACCGGCAGGGGTGGCGGCGGGGCCAAGGGAGAGCGGATCAGCCTATTTATTGAGCATGCTGCATTTGCGTGCATGATTGTTATGCATTCTCGGCGGACATCCAGCCTCTCCACCCGGCACCTCGGCACCGGGAAGCGCATCAAAACAGGCACTTATGGCCGGGCCATTGGGTTGGCACGGGGATCGCAAGAGGAAGGCCTGAGCGGGCAACGGCGCCCGCTCCGCCGCCCCGCCGGGCGGCCGACATAGGGAAGCCCGAGGCTGGGCCCCACACCGGATGACGGCGTCCGACCACGCACTTGCCCCACGGGGCGGCGGCGTGATCGGGCGCCTTTTCTTTGCACGATTTTTGTGCAGCGCAGGATGGAGCACCAGACGATGACCCACGTGACCCACCCCTCCCCCGGCGCCGCCCGGCCGCGCCTTGTGGTGATCGGCAACGGCATGGCCGGCATCCGCGCCGTGGAGGACCTGCTCGACCGCGCGCCCGGCCTCTACGACATCACCGTGTTCGGCGCCGAGCCGCGGGTGAACTACAACCGCATCATGCTGTCGCCCCTGCTGGCGGGGGAAAAGTCCTTCGCCGACATCGTGCTGAACGACCGCGACTGGTACGCCGCCAACGGCATCACCCTGCACGCCGGCGATCCGGTCGTGCGCATCGACCGCCTGGGCCGGCGGGTGGTGGCGCGCAGCGGCCTCGCCGTGCCCTACGACCGGCTCATCATCGCCACCGGGTCGAGCCCCATCGTCATCCCCGTGCCGGGCGCGACGCTGCCCGGTGTCGTCACCTTCCGCGATGTGGACGACGTCGACGCCATGCTGGCCGCCTCCGCCAGGGGCGGCACCGCCGTCGTCATCGGCGGCGGGCTGCTGGGGCTGGAGGCGGCGGTCGGCCTGAAGGCGCGCGGCATGGAGGTCACCGTGCTGCACCTCGCCGGCCATGTGATGGAGCGTCAGCTCGACGCCTCCGCCGGGCATCTGCTGGCGGAGGAACTGCGGCGCCGCGGCCTCACCGTGCTTACCGGCGCCGATACCGCCGCCATCCTGGGCGACGACCGGGTAACCGGCGTGCGCCTGCGCGACGGCACCGAACTCGCCGCCGACATCGTCGTCATGGCGGTCGGCATCCGCCCCGACGCCCGCCTCGCCGCCGACGCCGGGCTCGACGTGGAGCGCGGCGTGGTGGTGGACGACCGCATGACCACCTCCGACCCCACCATCTTCGCGGTCGGGGAATGCGTTCAGCATCGCGGCCAGTGCTACGGCCTGGTGCAGCCGCTGTTCGAGATGGCCAAGGTGCTGGGCGCCCGGCTGGCGGGGGTGGAAACGGCGGCCTACGTCGGCTCCGTCACCTCCACCAAGCTGAAGGTCACCGGCGTCGACGTGTTCTCGGCCGGCGATTTCTCCGGCGGGCCGGGCACCGAGGACATCGTGTTCCGCGATGCCGGGCGCGGCGTCTACAAGCGGGTGGTGCTGGACGGCGGCCGGGTGAAGGGCGCCGTGCTCTACGGCGACACCGCCGACGGCGCCTGGTACTTCCAGCTGCTGAAGGCGGGCGAGGACGTCTCCGCCCGCCGCGACACCCTGCTGTTCGGCCAAGCCTTCGCCGCCGCCGGAGCGGGCACGGGAAACCCTACCGACGCCGTTGCAGCGCTGCCTGACGAAGCGGAAATCTGCGGCTGCAACGGCGTCTGCAAGGGCACCATCGTCCAGGCCATCACCACCAGGGGCCTGACCACGCTGGACGAGGTAAAGGCCCACACCAAGGCCGCCGGCTCCTGCGGCTCCTGCGCCGGGCTGGTGGAGGGGCTGCTGGCCCATACCCTCGGCGGCGCCTCCGAGGCGGCGGCGGTGAAGCCCCTGTGCAAGTGCACCGACCACGACCACGACAGCGTCCGCCGCCTCATCAAAAGCCAGGGCCTCAAGAGCATCCCCGCCGTCATGCAGGCGCTGGAGTGGAAGACGGCCGACGGCTGCGCCTCCTGCCGGCCGGCGCTCAACTTCTACCTGCTGGCCGCGTGGCCGGGGGAGTACGTCGACCACGCCGCCAGCCGCTTCGTGAACGAGCGCGTCCACGCCAACATCCAGAAGGACGGCACCTATTCCGTCGTGCCCCGCATGTGGGGCGGCCTGACCAACGCCAAGGAACTGCGCGCCATCGCCGACGTGGTGGACAAGTTCGCCATCCCGACCGTCAAGGTCACCGGCGGCCAGCGCATCGACCTGCTGGGCATCCGGAAGGAAGACCTGCCGGCCGTGTGGGCTGACCTCAACGCCGCCGGCATGGTCTCGGGCCACGCCTACGGCAAGTCCCTGCGCACGGTGAAGACCTGCGTCGGCAGCGAGTGGTGCCGGTTCGGAACCCAGGCCGCCATGTCCATCGGCATAGACCTGGAGCGCCTGACCTGGGGCTCGTGGACGCCGCACAAGTTCAAGATGGCCGTTTCCGGCTGCCCGCGGAACTGCGCCGAGGCTACCATCAAGGACTTCGGCGTGGTGGCGACCGACGGCGGCTTCGACCTCTACGTCGGCGGCAACGGCGGCATCAAGGTGCGCGCCTGCGACCTGCTCACCAAGGTGACGACGGAAGCGGAGGTTCACGAATACGTCGGCGCCTTCATGCAGCTTTACCGCGAGGAAGCCCGCTACCTGGAGCGCACGGCGCCGTGGATCGAGCGTGTCGGGCTCGACTTCGTCAAGACCCGCATCGTCGACGACGCCGCCAACCGCGCCGCCCTCAACGCCCGCTTCCTGGAAAGCCAGCGCCACAGCCAGTCCGACCCCTGGGCGGAGCAGACGCAGAAGCACGCCGCCTCCTTCAAGACCCTCGCGACGGTGGAGTGAGCCGCCATGGATCAGATCATCACCTGGACCGACGTCGGCCCGCTGGCCGACATCCCGGCGCAAGGCGCCCGCACCGTGGCCCACCCGCAGGGGCGCATCGCCGTCTTCCGCACCGTCGACGATCAGGTCTTCGCCCTGCGCGACGCCTGCCCGCACAAGGGCGGCCCGCTGTCGGAGGGGATCGTCCACGGCCGCTCGGTCACCTGCCCGCTGCACAACTGGGTCATCGACCTCGGCACCGGCGCGGCGCAGGGGCCGGACGAAGGCTGCACCGGCACCATCCCGGTGCGCATCGAGGACGACCGCGTGTTTCTCGGCCTCGTCCCGTGGGCCGGCGGCGGGGGAGGCTGTGCCCATGGCTGACGGCGCCATCCGCACCACCTGCCCCTATTGCGGCGTCGGCTGCGGCCTGATCGTCAGCCCGACGCGCGACGGCTGGGCGGTCGGCGGCGACCCCGACCACCCCGCCAACCGGGGGCGCCTGTGCTCCAAAGGCGCGGCGTTGATGGACACGGTGACGGCCGAGGCCAACGGCCCGGTGCGCCTGCTCCACCCCCTGGTGGACGGCCGCCGCACCGGCTGGGACGAGGCGGTGAAGGCCGTCGCCGACCGGCTGGCGGCGGTGGTGGCGGAGCATGGGCCGGAGGCGGTCGGCTTCTACGTCTCCGGCCAGCTGCTGACCGAGGACTATTACGCCGTCAACAAGCTCGCCAAGGGCTTCATCGGCACGCCGCACGTCGACACCAACTCGCGCCTGTGCATGGCCTCCACTGTCGCCGGCCACAAGCGGGCCTTCGGCGCCGACGTGGTGCCGGGCAGTTACGAGGACCTGGAGCTGGCCGACCTGGTGGTGCTGGTGGGCTCCAACCTCGCCTGGTGCCACCCGGTGCTGGCCCAGCGGCTGCGGGCGGCGCGGCGGGATCGGGGCACGAAGGTCGTCGTCATCGACCCCCGCCGCACCGCCACCTGCGACCTCGCCGACCTGCACATCGCCGTGCCGCCGGGGCAGGACGTGGCGCTGTTCAACGGCCTGCTGGCCCACCTGGACCGGGTTGGGGCGGTGGATCGCGAGTACGTGCGGCGCCACGTCGCCGGCTTCGACGAGGCGCTGGCGGCGGCGCGACAGGACTCGCCGCCGGAGGTGGAGGGCGTGTCGCTGTTCTACCACTGGGTCGCCACC
>JAEWWF010000243.1 GCA_023396465.1 Pseudomonadota bacterium | reverse complement strand
CCCTGGTGGGCGATGCGCGGGTGCCGCTGGAGGGGGCCGAGAACGCCCGCATCCTCGCCTTCCGCCCCGCCGATGGCGGCACCGAGCATCTCGCCATCCTGATCGGCGAGCCCGACCCGGCGCGGCCGGTGCTGACGCGGCTGCATTCGGAATGCTTCACCGGCGACCTGCTCGGCTCGCTGCGCTGCGACTGCGGCGACCAGTTGCGCGGCGCCATCGAGGCGATTTCCGCCGCCGGGGCCGGGGTTCTGCTCTATCTTGCCCAGGAAGGACGCGGCATCGGCCTCGTCAACAAGCTGCGCGCCTATACCTTGCAGGATCAGGGCTACGACACCGTCGACGCCAACCGCCAGCTTGGCTTCGACGATGACGAACGCATCTATGCGCCAGCGGCGGAGATGCTGCGCCGCCTGGGTTTCGGCGCCGTGCGGCTGATGACCAACAACCCGCTGAAGGTGGAGCAACTGGCCAGCCACGGCATCACGGTGACCGAGCGGGTGCCGCACGTCTTCCCGTCCAACCCGCACAACCTGCGCTATCTGGAAGCCAAGGCGAAGCGCAGCGGGCATCTGTTCTAGGGGCTGCCCGGCCTTCGGGCGGCGCCGTCGTCCGCTCCGCCCCCCTATTCCGCCGCCGCGTCGTCCTCTCCGAACTCCAGATGCTGGATGCGGTCGCCACGCCGGGTCAGGCGGTCGGTGGAGGTGCGGATCTGGCGCACGTCCTCCACCGCCTGATCGAAGTGGCGGGCGAGCTTGCCCACCCGGTCGTCCAGCCGCCCGAGATCGTCCATCAGCGCCCGCACCTCGGCCTGGATGAGCGCCGCTTGTTCCTGCATGCGGGCATCCTTCAGCACCGCCCGCACGGTATTGAGCGTCGCCATCAGCGTGGTCGGCGACACGATCCACACCTTGGCCCGCCAGCTTGCTTCCACCACCTGCGGAAAGCGGGCGTGCAGTTCGGCATAGATCGCCTCCGACGGCAGGAACATGAGCGCGCTGTCGGCGGTCTCGCCGGGCACCAGATAGCGCTCGGCGATGTCCTTGACGTGCTTGCCGACGGCGGCGGCGAAGGCGCGGCCGGCCTGCACCCGCGCCGCCTCGTCACCGGCGGCATGGGCCTCGCGCAAGACATGCCAGCTTTCCAGCGGGAACTTAGCGTCGATGCAGATGGGCCCCGGCGGCTGCGGCAGGCGGATCAGGCAGTCGACGCGGCGGCCATTGCCCAGGGTCACCTGGAAGCCATAGGCCGAGGGCGGCAGGCAGGCGGTGACCAGATCGTGCAGTTGCACCTCGCCAAAGGCGCCGCGCGCCTGCTTGTTGCCCAGCACCTCCTGCAATGCCACCACCTGTCCCGACAATTCGGTGATGGTGGCCTGGGCGCGGTCGATGACCGCCAGCCGCTCGCGTACCTCGGTGAGAGTGGCGGCGGTGCGGTCGCCGGAGCGTTGCAGCACCTCCGCCAAGGCCCGTTCCTGCGCTTGCAGCCGCGCCGCCACCTGATCGGCCAGCCGCGCCTGGGCATCGGCCAGTTGCGCCACCCGTCCCGCCACGTCGGAACCAGGGCCGGACCCGGCACCCCGCCGCAGCAGCAACGCCAGCGCCAGCAGCCCGATCACCGCCAGCAGGACGGGCACGATCCAGCCGGATGCGTCCATGGGTTCATCGCCCTCTTGTCGCCATCGTTTCCTGATGGTCTACAGAAACGGCGCACCTGCCGCAATGCATTTAGACCAAAAGGAGAACGCGCATGTCCGCTGTCCGTCCTTTCGCCGCGGCGTTCATTGTCGCGCTGGCGGCCACCTCCGCCGTCCGGGCCGAGGCGCCCGTGGTGACGGCCGTCGAGGGCGACCGGCAGGGCCTCGCGCTGACCATCTACAATCAGGGGTCGGCGCTGGTCAGCGACCGCCGCACCGTTTCGCTGCCGGCCGGCGAGACGCGGCTGGAGTTCCCCGGCCTGCCACGCGAGGTGCAGGACACCGGCGCCGTGCTGCGCGCCGATGGCGTGACGGTGCGGCGCCAGTCGGTCGACGCCACCCTGCCCACCGACGACGCCTTGCTGACCGCCCTGGTCGGCCAGGACATCGGGTTCGAGCGCGTCAACCCCGCCACCGGCGCGGTGGAGGTGGTGCGCGGCCGCTTGCTGTCCCCCCCGCCGGCGCTGCTGGTGGAGGTGGACGGCCGCATCCGCACCTCGTTGCCGGGCTCTCCGGTCTACGACAGCCTCCCCGCCGGCGTGCGGCTGCAACCGGCGTGGACCGGACTGGTAACGGCGGATAAGGCGGTGCGGGAAGCAACCCTGTCCTACCTCACCGGCGGCATCGACTGGGGCGCGGAATACATGATCACGCTGGCCCGCGACGGCAAGACGCTCGATCTCGACGCTCTCGCCAGTCTGCACAACGGCACCGCCACCAGCTTCCCGGCGGCGTCCGTCAAGCTGGTGGCCGGCGAGGTAGCGCGACCGCCGGAAGATCAGATGATGGTCAAGGCCAGCCGGGGCGGCGGCATGGAAATGGCGGCCATGGCGGCGGCCCCGATGGCCGACGCGGCGCGCGAACAGCTCGGCGCCTTCCATCTCTACACCCTCGACGGAGCGGTGGACCTGCCGGCCGGCCGCACCGTGCAGCATGCCCTGCTGGCCGCCCGTGGCGTGCCGGTGACGACGGAGTACCATCTCGATGGCCCGCCGCATGTCATCTACAACCAGATCCCCGGGGAGCAGCCGGTTCACGTCGAAACCCGCCTGAGCTTCCAGAACACCGCCGACTCCAAGCTCGGCAAGCCGTTGCCGGCCGGCACGGCGCGGGTTTTCGCCCCCGACGCCGCCGGCGCGCTGCATCTGGTGGGGGCGGCGCGTCTCGACCACCTCGGCGAGGGCCGCACCGCCCATGTCGCCCTCGGCCGCGCCTTCGACGTGACGGCGACGCGGGTGCAGACCGATTTCAAGCGCCTGTCCGACCGCATCACCGAAAGCGCCCACCGCATCACCCTCGCCAATGGCGGCGATGCGGCGGTGACGGTCATCGTGCGCGAGACCATCGGCGGCCAGTGGGAAATGCTGGACGCCTCCGCCCCGCACGAAAAGACCCGCGCCGATCAGGCCACATGGACGGTCGCGGTTCCCGCCAAGGGCGAGGCGCAGGTGACTTATCGGGTCAGGGCGGAGTTCTGAACCGGGCGCCGTTCTCCGGGGCTTGCGCTGGCGGTGCGGGCGGCTACTCTGGCGGCATGACCCGCAAGAAGATCGCCGACCTCTACGCCCGCCTGCGCAGCCTCGACCCCGAACCGAAGGGGGAGCTGAATTACGTCAATCCCTTCACCCTTCTGGTCGCCGTGGTGCTGTCCGCCCAGGCCACCGACAAGGGCGTCAACAAGGCCACCGGGCCGCTGTTCCAGGTGGCCGACACGCCGGAGAAGATGCTGGCGCTGGGCGAGGAAGGGGTCACGGAATACATCAAGACCATCGGCCTGTTCCGCTCCAAGGCCAAGGCGGTCATCGGCCTGTCGCGGCGGCTGATCGACGAGAAGGGCGGCGAGGTGCCGGCCGACCGCGATTACCTGGAGACGCTGCCGGGGGTGGGCCGCAAGACCGCCAACGTGGTCATGAACATTGCCTTCGGCCACCCCTGCATCGCCGTCGACACCCACATTTTCCGCGTCTCCAACCGCACCGGCATGGCGCCGGGCAAGAAGCCGGCGCAGGTGGAAACGGCGCTGGAGGCGGTGACGCCGGACGAATTCCGCCTGCACGCCCACCACTGGCTGATCCTGCACGGCCGCTACATCTGCAAGGCCCGCAAGCCGGAATGCTGGCGCTGCCCGATCACCGACCTCTGCGCCTACAAGCCGAAAACCCCGGCGCCGGGATGATGGCGCGGGCTGGCCCCGGCTGGCCGCCGCGCGCCATCATCGGGCAGACCCAAGCCTCAGCCCTCGAAGTGCTTGGGCTCGACGATGGTGAAGCTGGAGGTGTCGTTCTTCGGGCGTTCACCCTTCAGCGTCTTGCCGGTGACCAGATAGTGGGTCATTTCGGCCAGGTTGGTGGCCTGGTCGCCGATACGCTCCAGGTTCTTCGCCACGAACAGCAGATGGGTACACGGCGTGATGTTGCGCGTGTCTTCCATCATGTAGGTCAGCAGTTCGCGGAACAGACTGGAATAAAAGTCATCCACTTCCGTGTCCCGGTTGCGAATGGCGATGGCACGGTCCATGTCGCGGCGCAGGTAGGCGTCCACCGACTGCTTCAGCATGTCGAGCACCAGCCAGCCCATGCGCACCGCCGACTTCAGCGGCGGCACCGCCGGGCTTTCGTGCAGCACATGCACCCGCTTGGCGCAGGACGCGGCGTTGTCGCCCACCCGCTCCAGGGTGGCGGCCGCCTTCAGCGACTGGATGATCGCCCGCAGGTCGTCGGCCATGGGCTGGCGCAGGGCCAGCATGCGGATGGCGAATTCTTCCACTTGGGCGTGGACGGCGTCGATCTGATGATCGTCCTCGACCACCTGTTTGGCCTTGGCTTCGTCGCCGTCCAGGATGGCCTGCAAGGCGTTGGCCATCTGGGTTTCGGCCAGGCCGCCCATGCGGGCGATCATCTCGTTGAGGTGGGCCAGTTCCTCGTCAAAGGAACGGACGGTATGGGGATCGCCGAAGCCGACCATGGCGCGAGGCCTCCTGCACAAGGGAACAGGCGCACCAGATGCGCCCTTTGCCGCAACATTTACAGCAACGTCCTTGTCATGAAAGTTAAATTTACGAGGCAATCGTACCGGTTGCGGGCGGCGTCAGCGGCAGGTGAACGGTGAACACCGAACCCTCGCCGACCATCGAGTCGATGGTCAGGGCGCCACGATGGCGGGCGACGATGTGCTTGACGATGGCGAGCCCGAGCCCGGTGCCGCCGAGCTTGCGCGAGCGCGCCGTATCCACCCGGTAGAACCGCTCCGTCAGGCGCGGCAGGTGCTCCTTGGGGATGCCGTCGCCGCGGTCGCGCACCGATACCCGCAGGCACGGCCCGCGGCTGGTGGCCGGCATGTTGGCGGGGCCGCGCGGCACCACCACCAGGGTGACGTCCACCGTCGTCTCCTCACGCCCGTACTTGAGGGCGTTGGCCAGCAGGTTCTGGAACACCTGCGCCAGTTCGTCGCGCTCCCCCGGCACGGTGGGGATGGGGGCCGGCACATGGACCTGCACCGCCATGCCCTTCTTGCGGGCCTGCGGCTCCAGCCCCTCCACCGTGCGGCCGATGATCTCGCGCAGGTCGGCGGTGCCGGTGGGCGGCGTGTGTTCGTGCAGTTCGATGCGCGACAGGCTGAGCAGATCCTCGATCAGCCGCCGCATGCGCTCCGCCTGATCCTGCATGATGGCGAGGAAACGCTCGCGCGCCTCGGCATCGTCGCGGGCCGGGCCGCGCAGCGTCTCGATGAAACCGAGCAGGCTGGCGAGCGGCGTGCGCAGTTCGTGACTGGCATTGGCGACGAAGTCGGCGCGCATCTCCTCCATGCGAATCAGGGTGGTGATGTCGTGCAGCACCATCAGCACCTGGGCGCCGTCCAGCGCCGGCATGGCGAGCGGCTCCACCACCAGGGTGAAGGTGCGGCCGGAGGGGGCGGACTGGGTGAACTGCAACTGCCGGCCCGTGCCGCCGGCCATCACCTCGGCCACCGCTTCCAGCACGTCGGGGGCGCGCAGGATGGTGGCGAGGTTCATGTCCTTCAGGTCGCGCCCGGCGAAGCGGCAGGCGGCGCGGTTGGCCCAGGTGATGCGGCGGTCGGCGCCGATCATGATGAGCGGCTGCGGCAGGCTGTCGAGCACCGCTTCGGTGGAGCGCCCGGCGGCTTCCGCCTTCTGCCACCGCAGGCCCCAGTGGCGGGCCAACTGGGCGGCGGCGGCGGTGACGTCGCGGGCGGCCTCCGACCACATCAGGTCGGGGGTGGACGGCGGCACCGGCGTCGCCTCCGCCACCAGCCGGCGGATATAGGTCACGGCGGTGTGGAAGTCGGTGGCGAACAGCTGCACCAGGGCGGCGGTGCCGAAGAACACCGCCAGGCCCCAGCCGATGGCCGGCACCACCTTCAGCTGACCGGCCAGCACCATGGCGATGAAGGCGACGGCCGTCGGCACGCAGACCAGCGCCGTCAGCCCGATCACGCGGGCGAACGGCGCCGGCGCCCGGCGGGCGGGCGGTGATGGCGGCGCCTCGAAGCTGTCGGGCATGGCGTCCTCCGCCGTCTCGGCATTCACCGCCGGAACCACCGTCGCCGGACTTATCTCACCGCTTCACCGCATCGTGGGCCGCCAGCACCGCCATGTGAACCATGTCGGAGACGGTGGCATCCATGTTGACGATCTGCGCCGGCTGCGACAGGCCCATGAGGATCGGCCCGATCACCGTGCCGCCGCCCAGCTTCTGCAACAGCTTGTAGCTGATGTTGGCGGAATGCAGGCCGGGCATGATGAGCACGTTGGCCGGCCCCGACAGGCGGGTGAAGGGATATTTTTCCTGCAACTCGGGATCGAGGGCGGTATCGGCGCCCATCTCGCCGTCGTACTCGAAGTCGACGCCGCGCGCTTCCAGTTCGGCGACGGCCAGGCGGACATGGCCCGGAACCTCGCCCTCGGGGTTGCCGAAGTTGGAATAGGACAGCAGTGCCACGCGCGGCTCGTGCCCCATCTGGCGGGCCTTTTCCGCCGTCTGCACGGCGATGTCGGCCAGCTGCTGGGCGGTCGGCGTCTCATGCACGGTGGTGTCGGCGATGAACACGGTGCGGCCGCGGATGACCATGACCGTCAGGCCGAACACCAGCTTGCCCGGCTCCGGGTCGATGACGCGGCGGATTTCGGTGAAGGCTTGATAGTAGCTGCGGGTCAGGCCGGTGACCATGGCATCGGCATCGCCCAACGCCACCATGGCGGCGGCGAAGATGTTGCGGTCCTGGTTCACCAGACGCTGGGCATCGCGATACAGCGCGCCCTTGCGCTGCAACCGCTTGTAGAGGAAATCGGTGTAGCGGGCATTGTCCTGCGACAGTTTGGCGTTGACGATCTCCAGCCCCTGGGCGGCGCCGGACAGGCCAAGCTGCTTCAGGGTCTCGGCGATGCGCTCCTCGCGCCCGACCAGGATGGCCTGACCGTAGCCGGCGTTGCGGTAGGCGAGCGCGGCGCGGATCGACTTTTCCTCCTCGCCCTCGGCGAAGACGACACGCTGCGGATGGCTGGTCACCTGATCGGCGATGGCCTGGAGGCTGGCCGCCGTCGGGTCGAGGCGGGCCGACAGTTCATGGCGGTAGCCGTCCAGGTCGATGATCGGCCGGCGGGCAACGCCGGTGTCCATGGCCGCCTGGGCGACCGCCGGCGGGATGGTGTAGATGAGGCGCGGGTCGAAGGGCACCGGGATGATGTATTCGGGGCCGAACCGCAGCTTGCGGCCGGAATAGGCGGCGGCCACCTCGTCGGGCACGTCCTCGCGCGCCAGGCTGGCGATGGCGCGGGCGGCAGCGATCTTCATGGCGTCGTTGATGGTCGTCGCCCGCACGTCCAGCGCCCCGCGGAAGATGTAGGGGAAGCCGAGCACGTTGTTGATCTGGTTGGCGTAGTCGGAGCGCCCGGTGGCGATGATGGCGTCGCCGCGCACCGACTGCACCTCTTCCGGGGTGATTTCCGGGTCGGGATTGGCCATGGCGAAGATGATCGGGTGATCGGCCATGCCCTCCACCATATCGGGCGTCACGGCGCCCTTCACCGACAGGCCGAAGAACACATCGGCGCCCTTCAGGGCGTCTTCGAGCGTGCGCAGGTCGGTATCGATGGCGTGGGCGCTCTTCCACTGGTTGAGGTCGGTGCGCCCCTTGTGGATGACGCCCTTGGTGTCGCACAGGGTGACATGCTCGTGGCGCACGCCCATGGCCTTGACCAGCTCGACGCAGGCGATGGCGGCGGCGCCGGCGCCGTTGACCACGATCTTCACCGTGTCGATGCTGCGGTTGGTCATCTCCAGGGCGTTCAGCAGGCCGGCGGCGGCGATGATGGCGGTGCCGTGCTGGTCGTCGTGGAAGACGGGAATGTCCATCATCTCGCGCAGCTGCTGCTCGATGATGAAGCACTCGGGCGCCTTGATGTCTTCCAGGTTGATGCCGCCGAAGGACGGGCCGAGGAAGCGCACGCAGTTGATGAATTCATCGACGTCGCGGGTATCGACTTCCAGGTCGATGGCGTCGACGTCGGCGAACTTCTTGAACAGGACCGCCTTGCCTTCCATCACCGGCTTGCCGGCCAGCGCGCCCAGGTCGCCCAGGCCGAGCACGGCGGTGCCGTTGGAGATGACGGCCACGAGATTGCCCTTGGCGGTGTAGTCGTAGGCCAGCGACGGGTCGCGGGCGATTTCCATGCACGGCGCGGCGACGCCGGGGGAATAGGCCAGCGACAGGTCGCGCTGGGTGGTCAGCGGCTTGGTGGGCGTGATCTCGATCTTGCCCGGCCGCCCCGAGGCATGCATGAGCAGGCTTTCGTGCTCAAGATTGCGGCGGCTCTGCTTGCTGGTATCGTCTTCCATGATGCTGACCGTGTCCCCCGGGGATGCCAGCGGCGCCCCGGACGGTCGGTGGCGCCGCACGATGTGTTGAACTGTCTGAAAAAAACCGGCGGCGCGCTTACGGTTCGGTGCGCGCCGGCCCGACGTGAAGATGGACGCTGCCGGCGCCGTGGCGGGTGAGAATGTCGCGTGCCGTCTGCTCCAGGGCCTCGGCGCGGCTGACATCGACCCACAGGGCGACCGAGCCGGCGGCCAACTCGCGGGCGAATTCCTCGGTATCCGGCAGCGAGGTCACTTCCTCCACCAGATCGCGCACGGCGGCGATACCGACGCCGGCGCCCACCAGGGCGGCGATGGCGGCACCGGTCGGACCGGAAGCCAGCGCGATCAGGCCGGCGCCCACCAGCGGCACCTCATAGCGCCACTCGGTCAGCAGCGGCAGCAGGCGCTCGCGGAACGACTGGCCGGAGGTATCGCGCACGTCGATGGACTCGTGGCTGGTCAGCAGCGACAGATCGGTGCGGTCGAAGCCGGCCGCGCGCAGCTCCCGGATGGTCTTTTCCAGACTGTCGCGGTCGGCGAACAGGCCGACCACTTCACGGTGTTCGGACGCGGTGGGCGTGGTGTCGGACAAGGAGATCGTTTCCCGTGGGCTTGGGGTTTCGGAAACAAAACTGCGGGGGCGTATTCTGCCCCACAGGGCCCTTCATGCCTAGCCCCGCGTGAGGGTATAACGGCCCGGTTCATTCCTTTCGCCCGTCCGTGTCCCAGCCGAAGCCGGAGCCCCCGTGTCCCTGACCGCAGGCAGCCCGATCCCCGCCCCCGCCGCCGCGACCACCGCCGCCGAAGATCTGGGCGATGCCGCCCCGGACGGCGTCACGCCGATGATGGCCCAGTATCTGGCGATCAAGCGCGAGCATGCCGACTGCGTGCTGTTCTACCGCATGGGCGATTTCTACGAGCTGTTCTTCGACGATGCCGTCAAGGCCGCCGAGGCCCTGGACATCGCCCTCACCAAGCGCGGCAAGCATCTGGGCGAGGACATCCCCATGTGCGGGGTGCCGGTGCATTCGCACGAGGCGTATCTGTCCAAGCTCATCCGCAAGGGTTTCAAGGTCGCCGTCTGCGAGCAGATGGAAGACCCGGCGGAAGCCCGCAAGCGCGGCGGCAAGACCCTGGTGCGGCGGGAGGCGGTGCGCATCGTCACCCCCGGCACGCTGACCGAGGACAGCCTGCTCGATGCCCGCCGCCACAACTACCTCGCGGCGGTGGCCGATGCCGGCGGCGCCCTCGGCTTGGCGTGGCTGGACGTCTCCACCGGCGCCTTCACCTGCCAGCCGGTGGCGGAGGCGACGGTCGCCGCCGCCCTCGCCCGCCTCGCCCCCGGCGAGTTGCTGGCACCCGACCGCCTGTTGCAGCGCGAGGGCCTGTTCGAGGTCTTTGCCGAGTACAAGGACCGCCTTTCCCCCCTGCCATCGGCTCGCTTCGACAGCGCCAACGCCGCCAAGCGGCTGGAGGCGCTCTATGGCGTCAAGGCCCTGGATGCCTTCGGCGGCTTCTCGCGGGCCGAGATCGCGGCGGCCGGCACCCTGGTCGACTATGTAGAACTGACCCAGAAGGGCAAGCTGCCGCGCATCGGCGCCCTGCGCCAGCTGGCGGCCGGGGCGGTGATGGAGATCGACGCCGCCACCCGCCGCAACCTGGAACTGGCCGAGACCCTGACCGGCGAGCGCAAGGGATCGCTGCTGGCGGTCATCGACCGCACCGTCACCGGCGCTGGCGCCCGCCTGCTGGCCGCCCATCTGGCGGCGCCGCTGACCGATCCGGCGGCGGTGGCGGCGCGGCTGGACGCGGTGCAGTTCTTCGTCGAGGCCGGCCGGGTGCGCGGCGACGTGCGCGAACGCCTGCGCCGCTGCCCCGACGTGGAGCGGGCGCTGACCCGTCTGTCGCTCGGACGCGGCGGTCCGCGCGACCTCGCCAACGTGCGCGATGCCCTCGATCAGGTGCCGGGCCTGCGGGTCGCCATCACCGAAAGCGGCTTCGCCAGCGTGCCCAAGGCGCTAACCGACACCTGCCGCCGCCTCGGCCGTCACGACGGGGTGGTGGAGCGGCTGACCCGGGCGCTGGCGCCCGACCTGCCGCTGCTGGCCCGCGACGGCGGCTTCATCGCCACTGGCTATCATCCGCGACTGGACGAATTGCGGTCCCTGCGCGACGAAAGCCGCCGCCTCATCGCCGGGCTGCAACAGACCTATGTCGAGGCCACCGGCATCGCCTCGCTGAAGGTGAAGCACAACAACGTGCTCGGCTATTTCCTGGAGATGCCGGCCAAGCAGGGCGAAAAGCTGCTGGCCGACAAGGATGGCCCCTTCATTCACCGCCAGACCATGGCCAACGCGGTGCGCTTCACCACCGTCGACCTGTCGGAACTGGAGGACAAGATCCGTGGCGCCGCCGACAAGGCGTTGGCGCTGGAACTGGAGCTGTTCGCCGATCTGGTGCGCGAGGTGCTCGACCGCGCCGCCGACATCGCCGCCGCCGCCGAGGCGCTGGCCGAGCTGGACGTCCACGCCGGGCTGGCCGAACTGGCGGCGGACCAACGCTATACCCGGCCGGAGGTGGAGGACGGCACCACCTTCCTCGTCCGTGGCGGCCGCCATCCGGTGGTGGAGGCGGCGCTTGCCCGCGCCAATGACGGCCCCTTCGTCGCCAACGACTGCGACCTGTCGCCCGAACAGCGGTTGTGGCTCATCACCGGCCCCAACATGGCGGG
>JAEWWF010000194.1 GCA_023396465.1 Pseudomonadota bacterium | reverse complement strand
CAGATGCACAGCGCCATGGCGACGAAGGCGCCGGCGGAGGTGAGGCCGAACAGCGCCGGCGGCAGGCCAAGGATGGTGATGGGCCGCTGGATCTGCGGCAGGATGGGGCTGGCTGCTTTCATGGCGTGCGTCCCCGCCCTCACGAGGCGAAGAGGGCGGCGACGATGGTCGGGCCGACCATCACCAGCAGCCCGCCGATGAGCGCGAAGGCGAAGCGGTTCCAGTCCATGCGGCCCGACATGGCCGCCCACAGGCCGAGCGCGATGATGCCCAGCCCGAGCACGCCGGCGCCGATCTGGCCGAGGCCACTGGTCAGCGTCTCGATGAACTTGGTGATCGGCGCCGTCCAGTCGTCGGCCGCAAAGGCGGGCGTGGACGACAGGGCGAGCAGGGCGGCGAGCGGCAGGGCGCGGCGGACGGGTTTGGAGGCGGCGCGCAGGAGCTGACGGATCATGATCGGATGTCCTTGCATCAGGGGATCTGGGAGAGGAGCAGGACGGCGCCGCCGAGGACGCAGACCGCCCCCAGCAGAGGCGCCGTGACGCAGGTGAGAAGGAGGGTGCGGCGGCTCATGGCGGACCTCACCGCAGCACCAGCACGGCGGCGGCGACCGCGAGGGTCGCGGCGACGCCGGTGGCGAAGCTGAGGAGGGAGAGCCGGAAGACCAGCCGGCGCAGGACGGCGGCGCTGCGGTCGGCGAGCACCGCCGCCTCCTGCATGGCCGCCAGGCGCTGCTTGAGCGCGTCGGAGGTGACGGCGTCGTGGATCTCGGCGAGTGCCGCGCGCACCTCGGCCGTATGGCCGCGCGAGATCGCCGCCACTTCGTCGCGCAGCGCGGCGCGGAAGGCGTCGAGGGCCTGGACGGTCTCGCCGAGGGCGGCGCGGTGGATGGTGTAGACCATCAGCACCGGGTCGTCCTTGGACACCGTCGCCCCGTGGTCCTTCAGCAGGGCGGCGCGCAGGTCGTCGATGCTCTGCGGCGGCGGCAGCGGCGCGCTCATAGCTGCGCCAACTCCATGGCGGCGCGGATCGAGCGCCAGGTCATGGCGAGCCGCTGGCGGCTCATGATCGAGAACTCGCCGTCGGCGCAGGCTTGGTCGAACGAGAGATGTCGCCTTAACATCATCTCGACGTCCACACCGAAGGTCTCCTTCCGCACCTGCGGCAGCCGCACCATGGCGAGGATGCGCTCGGCGTTCTTCTTGTAGAGCGCCGCGTCCTCGAAGGTCTGCACCTTGCCGCCGCTCACCCGCTCGACGCGGCCGAAGTACTCGTTCAGCCACACCACCACGGGCACGGTGGGGAAGTACTGCAGCACCGACGCCAGTCCCTCCAGCGTGTCGGTCATCGCCTGACCGCCGGTGACGACGGAGTGGATGCGCACCTCGTGGCCGGCGCCCTGAATAAGATCCAGTGCTTCGTTTTCGACCATGTAGGCGAGCAACGGGAGGAACGTCGCAGCGCCGTTGTCGATCACCACGGTGGCGTCGGCCGGTGCGGTGACCAGCTTCTCCAGCAGCGCGTCGAAGGAGCGCGGGTTGATCTCGTCGACCCGCTCGCCGAGCTGCACCCGCTCGACGCCGAAGGCGGTGTAGCCGCCGAACGACTGGTTGACGGGATCGGTGTCGTAGCAGGCGAGCGCCCCGCCGCGGCCCTGGTAGTACTGCGCCAAGAGCGAAGCGACGAAGGACTTGCCGACGCCGCCCTTGCCCTGAAGGGTGAGATTGATGAGCGCCATGATGGTTCCTTGGATCAGGGGGTGTCGTCGTCGAGATCCGGACGCACGTCATCGCCGCCGGCGGGCTCGGTGCCGTCGGCGGGGGTGTCCGGGGTCTCGGTGTCGGGATCGGAGGGCTCGTCGCCCCAGAGGTCGGTACCGGCGCCGCCCGGCAGCTGCGTCACCGTCGGCATGTGCGAGGTGATGGCGGCAGACGGTGCCGGCGGCGCAGCGATGGCGGCCGGTTGCCGAGTCGCACTCGGGGAAATCTGCTGGGAATGGGGAGTCGCAGGCTGAGGACGCCGGATGTCGACCGCCCTGCCCGTCACGTCTCGCCGCACCAGATCAGCAAAACGGCGGCGAGATACGGTAAGGCGGCCAGCTTCTGTTAGCAGCCGGTGAATGTAGGCAACGGAATGCCCTTGTTCGATCAGGTCGAGGATCTCTCGGCGGAGAGTATGAACCTCGACTCTACCCTGTCCCCAACGCATGAGGTCTCCGCAGCAACATTTGGTTTACAGCACACGGCGTGGCTGTATATGCTGCTGCTGGATTCAGGGCGGATGACGTCTAACGCGGCATGTCAGCTCCACCAAAATTCCGAAACACCCGCTGTCGCCAGACGGCGGGTGTTCGCTTTTCGGGCGTACATTGGTCCGCTCTTCGATCCGTTCTTCGGCGCGCTCTTCGGATTGTGATCGGGGGATGATCCTATTGCGGCCCTGACTATCCCACCAACGCTGGTCTATGATGGCGGCGTAACTCGGCAGCGGAATTCAACCCTTGTTCGATATAACCGTCGTCACCCTGTGCGTGGCTCTGCTGTGGATGGTGGTTGCCTTCATGCAACCGCTCGCCACCCGCCTGCGCCTGCCCCCGACCGTGCTGTTCGCGGCGGTCGGGGTGGCGATCGGGTCTTTGGCCGGCTTCCTCCTCTACACGCCGCTGACCGATGCCTTCAACGAGATCGTCGAGCCGATCGTGCGGGTGCCGGTGCCGTCGGCGACCTTCCTCTATATCTTCCTGCCCATCCTCGTCTTTCAGGCGACGCTGTCGATCGAGGTGCGCCGCGTCATGGAGGACGCCGGGCCGATCCTGCTGATGGCGGTCATCGCCGTGCTGATCGCCGCGGCGGTGATCGGGTTCAGCCTCAACCTGCTGTTCGGGGTGCCGCTGCTGGCCTGCCTGCTGCTGGGGTCCATCGTCGCCACCACCGACCCGGCGGCGGTCATCGCCATCTTCCGCGACATCGGCGCACCGGCCCGGCTGACCCGGCTGGTCGAGGGGGAGAGCCTGCTGAACGATGCCGCCGCCATCGCCCTGTTCTCGCTGCTGCTCGGGATGATCGTCGCCAACCAGCCTTTCGACCTGGGCATGGGGGTGCTCAGTTTCGCTCTGTCGTTCCTGGGTGGGATGGTGCTGGGTGTCGCCGGTGCCAGGCTGGTGATCGCCGCCCTGCCGCTGATGGGCGGGCAGCGGGCGGCGGAAGCCACCCTGCTGTTCGCATCCCCCTATGTCATCTACATCACCGGCGACCGTTACCTGGGCGTGTCCGGCGTGGTGGCGGTTGTCATGGCCGGCCTGACGGTCAGCGCCCTGGTGCGCAGCCGCATGACGCCCGGGAACTGGAATCACCTCTGCAACGTCGGCGAGCAGGTGGCGTTCTGGGCCGGATCGCTGGTGTTCATCCTGGCGGCGCTGCTGGTGCCACGCATCCTGACCGGGATCAGCTTCACCGATGTTCTGATGGTGCTGGCGGTGGTCATCGCCGCCCTGCTGGCCCGTGCCCTGGTGCTGTTCCTCCTGCTGCCGGTGCTGAGCGGCGTTCGCCTGGCCCAGAGCGTCAACCTGCCGTACAAGGTCACCATTCTGTGGGGGGGGCTGCGCGGCGCGGTGACGCTGGCCCTTGCCCTGGCGGTCACCGAGAACGCCCGCCTCGACCCTGAGTTGAAGCACTTCGTGGCGGTGACGGCGAGCGGCTTCGTTCTGTTCACCCTGTTCGTCAACGGCCTTACCCTGCGGCCGATGATCCGTTTCCTCGGCCTTGACCGGCTGAGCCCGGTGGATCAGGCGCTGCGAGGTCAGGTGGTGGCGCTGGCGCTGGCCGATGTCCGCGACGAGGTGACGCGGGCGGGGCAGAAGTATGAAATCCCGCCCTCGGTGGTGCGCACCCTGACCCGCCGCTACGAGGACCGCATGCGGCAGTCGGCCACCGCCGGCGGCATCGAGGATGCCCTCATCGAACGCGAACGGCTCGCCCTCGCCCTGATGGCCCTGGCTGCCCGCGAACGGGAACTGCTGCTGGAGTATCACGAGCAGGGTGCCCTGTCGCCGACGGTGGTCGACCGCCTGCTTCGCCATGCCGAACGCCTTCAGGAGGCGGTCAAGGCCGACGGGCGGGTCGGGTACAACCGTGTCGCCCGCTCCTCGGTGGAGTTCGGACGGCCGTTCCGGTTCGCCAACGCCCTGCACCGTTACTTGCGGATCGAACGTCCGCTCAACCGCGAACTGGCGGCCCGGTTCGAGATCCTGCTCGTGCTGCGCCTCGCCCTCACCGAGTTGAGGCTGCATGTCCGGCAGCGGTTGGTCCCCCTGCTCGGTCCCCGCATCGGCGACATCGTGGTGGACATCCTGCAAAGCCGGCTTGCCGCCACCACCACGTCGCTGGATGCGCTGCGTCTGCAATACCCGGAGTATGCCGAGGCCCTGGAGCAATCCTTCCTGAGCCAGCTCGCCCTGCGTCAGGAACTGACTCACTACGACACGCTGCGTGCCGAAGGCTTCCTCGGGCCGGAACTGCACGAGGCGCTGCGGCGGTCCACCCTGGCCCATGCCCGCAAGGAACAGCTGGCGCGTCCGCGCCTCGATCTGGGGCTGAACACCCGCGATCTGATTTCCCAGTTCTCGGTCTTCGCCCAGATGCCGCGCAAGGATCTTGACCGCGTCTGCCGGCTGCTGCGGCCGACCTTCGTGCTGCCGGGGGAGGAGATCATCCGGAAGGGCGAGCGCACGCGCGGCATGTACTTCATCTCCTCCGGCGCCGTCGAGATTCACCGCAACGGCCATTCCATCCGCCTTGGCCGGGGCGACTTTTTCGGCGAGATGGCGCTGATCAGCGGCCGCCGCCGCGCCGCCGACGTGGTGGCGCTCACCTACTGCCAGCTGCTGCTGCTGGAGGAAGGCGACTTCGAGGATTTCCTGAACGTGAACCCCGAGATCAAGACCTATGTCGAGGCCGTCATCCGCAGTCGCGAACACCAGAACAAGGCTTCGGCGGCCCCGTGAGATATAACAACGGACGGCTGCGCCACCGCGGATTCCGTCTTGATAAGTGGTCGGGGGCGTGCAATCTGTAGTAGATCGATACGGCCATCCACAAGGGTCAGTCATGCACGCCCTTCTTGAACCGGACCGCGCCCACAAGCTCATCAAGGCGGCGAAAACGCCGATCCCGTTTGCGTTCGTTGCCGGCAAGACTCCCGCCGAGGGTGCCCTTGCCGTCGACAAGACAAAGACGGGCCGGGCATTGTTCGACCTTTGCAAAGGCGAAACCGGCCTCAAGAAAGGCGCCTACGGCACGGTCGTCGCCGAGGGCACCGCCGCCGTCTTCACCTGCGAGAAGGATGACGTCGCCAATCTGGAACGGGCGCTTCTGGCCTACTTCAAGGCCCATCGCATCACCCTGAAGCCGGAACTGGCGACCCCCGATCCCGAGGAGGGCGACGAGCCCCTTGAGTCTCAGTCCGAGGAGGACGAGTCGCCACCGGCGAAGGCGGAACAGCGCCCGGACGCCAAGGACGAGGATGCCGCCGAGACGGAGCGGCGGACGCCGATCCAGGATGACGCCGACGAGGACATTCCCGAGGGCCGCGTGTTCGAGCCGGAGGTCATCGTCGCCCTCATCCGCAAGGCCAATACCAAGCCCAAGTCCTTCGCCTTCGGCCTTGCCGGGCAGACGTCCCTGCTTGCCATGCATCCGCGCATGGCGCCCAAGCGGCTCGCCGCCAAGGTCAAGCAGGAAGGCGCCAAGCGCGGGGCCTGGGGCAGCGTTGGCCGCGATGGCGCGGTGGCCATTTTCACTTGCGAGAAGGACCCCTTTCCTGGGTTGCGCCGGGGTCTCAAACGCTGGTTCAAGCAGCACGGTCTGTCCCTGAAGCTGCGGGTGCATGGGCCGGAAGGGGAATACGACGACCCCGAGGATGTCGACCTCGACGAGGCGGCGGAGACCGAGGCCACCACCGGCGGCGGGGTGGATGACGGTGGTCTCGCCGAGCTGCGGCAACGCCGGGCGGCGCTGGTGGCGCCGCTCAAGGCGGTGGCGGAGGCGCGTCCCGACCTTGCCGCCGACATTCGGGCCACTTACGGCGCCTGTGGCGAGGCGCTGAAGGCGGGTGACGCGGCGCGGGCGGAGGCGTTGCTGGCGACGCTGGACGCCCTGGCGGCGACGCCGGCCGACGATCCCGATGACTTTGCCGTCGGCACCCCGGACCCTGACGTCCTGCCGGATTGGTTCGACCGCGCCCGGTTCGAGACCGCCCGTGCCCGCTGGCTGACCGCCATGGAACAGGCGGAGACGCAGGTCGCCACCCTGATCGCCGCCCTGCGCCAGACGGCGGACGATGAACTGCACACCATCGCCGACCGCCACCTGCCGACCGTGCTCGGCGGCGGCAAGACGCCGGTGACGGCGGCGTTGCTGGATGTCGGGCTGGCGTCGGGGGGAAGCGTTGGTGTCGCGGCGGGGCGGGCCCTTGGTGTCCTGGCGGCCTTCCGCACCCACCTCGCGAGCGATCCACGCATCCCCGCCTGCGAGAACAACCCGCTCGGCATCCGGGTCGCCCTGCGGGGCACCCTGCTGCCGGCCCTCGACGATCTCGAATCGGTGCTGAAGGCGGCCTGAGCCGCAAGACTGTAAGGAGGAAAGCCCCCGATGGGTGACGATCTGCTCGACGAGTGGAAGGGGCTGTTTCGCCTTTTCGTCCGTGACGTGAACGCCGCGCACGAGGACGCGGATCAGGCTCTGGCGGGCGCCCGCGCCCTGGTCGCGGTCATCCAGCCGCTGCCCTTCGTCACCGCCGGGCCCTTCATCAACCGCCTTCAGGCGCTGGAGCAGCGGGTTGTCGACAGTGACAATAGCGGCGCCTCCAGCGAGGAGCGGTGCGAGGCGTTGGTTGCCGTCGCCGTCGAGGCCGAGGCCCTGAGTGACGACATCGAGGCCGACGTCAAGGCAAGCCGGGACGCCTTTTCCGCGGCCCTTGGCATGATGATCCAGACCTTGCAGGACGTTGTCGATGACGGCGCCGAAGAAGCCTGGGTGCGCGACCATGCCCGGACCTGGGTTGCCGATGTCCAGAACACCATCGACACCGCTTCACCGGTCCCCGCCGAAGCGGCGCGCGCTTTCTATGACAAGCTTCTGAACGACCAGCCGGGTGTCATCAAGTTCACCCATGACGTGAAGGAACTGAAGGCCAGCTTCGGCGCGCTGGATGCTTACGCCCAGGAGCAGGTGGGGGCGGTGCGCACCGCCGCCGGACGGGTGCCCATCCTCACCGTCACGGCACCCTTCGAGGCGGCGGCGCTGGCCATTCAGGGCCGGGTGGCCGACGTTCTCGCCACCACCACCTATGCCGAGCGCCGGGACGGAGTCGCGGCGCTGGAAACCGATTTCGGCGCCCTCCTCACCCACATCTCCACCCTCACCACCACCATCAACGATGCCCGTCGCAAGATACGGACACTCGAAAATATCCTGGCACCATACGAGAAGCTGAAAGAAGCGAAGGATGATCTGAAGCTTATCGCCGAGTCGCGCAAGCTCAACATCGAGAGCATCAACCACTCTCTTGCCGGTGCCGCCGTCGCGCAGGTGGATGCCTTGGTCAATACCTGGACCCAGACGCTGGACAGCGACATCAGGAATGCCGAGACGTTGAGGAACACCCACCTCGACATCGGCAAGACCCTGGCTGACATCGAGACTCTCGAACGCGGAGTCGGTGCCGCCATGGGAACCTGCCAGGCGGCCGTCGATGTCCGCGAGGAACTGGCCACCGAACAGATGGCCTGTGTCCAGGGACGGGCCGATATCGTCGATACCGTCGGCTCGTCGACCCAGAAGGCGGCGCGGGCGGTGGCCCTGGCCCGGCGGCTGCGGGCGCTGCTGGCCCGCCTCAGCAAGCTGGAGTTCGACCGTCTGGCGACCGAGGTCGACGGTGCCGCCCGGATCAAGGCGATCATCGACGATATCGAGACCAAGGATCAGGCGGACCCGGCCCAGGACATCATCGCCCGTCAGGCCATCGAAACGGTGTTCGGCGTCACCCTGACGGTTGAGGCCAACCTCGAAACCAAGTGGATGCCGAAGCTGTTCGACCTGCTGTACGACCTGCCGCGCCATCAGGTGCGCCAGGACAAGTTCAAGCGTCTGGAGTACGGCGTCGAACCTCGGGACAAGCACAACTATTACCAGGGGGCGACGCAGCTCATCGCGCTCAACAATCTTGATGAGACCGGCGATACAGTCCCCTTCCATCCCGACTATCCCACCCCCCTCTACATGCGCCCCTTCACCGATGACGACGCCATCATCAGCAACCATGATGTCGAATACTATACCTCGACCGTGCTGCACGAGGTCGGGCACGCGGTGGACGACCTGAAGAAGTACATGGAGGGCAAGAAGGAGAACGCGACTTTCGGGGGTTGGAAGAAGGTCTCCATCGGCGATGTCGCCGACGCTTTCGGAACCGAGCGCGACTTCTACAAGACCTATGCCAAGGGCGGGGTCACCCAGGATGTGCTGAAGGGGCTGCTGATCTCTTGGCTGCAAGGGCACGATCCGGCCCAGCCGCCGTCCATTTCCGCCAAAGCCTGGAGCAGCATCACCAAGGACAAGGTGGTGGCCGCCTGCAAGGCGGCGCGGTCGGAGGAAACCCCCTGGTACAAGGGCAAGAAGGGGGCGGAAACGCTCAAGGCCGGGGCCTATGTCTATCAGGAATCCTATGCCGGGGACTGGCAGCGGTACAGCTTCGCCGCCCGGGCCGCCACCGGCGTTTCCGAGTACCAGTGGCGGGCCGATGGGGAGTGGTTCGCCGAGATCTATGCCATGCACGCGCTCGGCAAGCTGCGCGGCAACCACCCCATGCATGCGGAACTGGACACCCTGGCGGCCAATCCCTGACCGCCTTCACCTCCTCGCCCGCTGATGCCAGTCAAGGAGCCAGCATGTCCATCTTCAACCGGGCCAGCGCCCCCTGTCCCGCCTGCGGCACGGTCAAGACCCTGGACGTGGTGGCGAGCGTCAACGCCGACCGCCGCCCCGATCTGCGTGATGCCATCCTGGCCGGCACCTTCCAGGCCGAAACCTGCGAGTCCTGCGGCGCGGTCTTCAAGTTCCCGCCGCAGATGACCTACATCGACCACGGCCGCAACCAGTGGATTCTCGCCCTGCCGGCGCGCAAGGTCATCCACTGGCCGGCGGCGGAGGCGGCGGCTGGCACGGCCTTCGACACGTCGTTCGGAAGCGCCGCGCCGAAGATCGCCCAGGAGTTGGGGCGTACCCTGACCCGCCGCGTGGTTTTCGGCTGGCCCGCCCTGCGCGAGAAGCTGCGCTGCCAGGATGCCGGGCTGGACGACCTTTGCCTCGAACTGCTGAAATGCGCCGTGCTCGCCAATGTGGATGGATCCCCCTTCACCGACGACCTGGAACTGCGGCTGCTGGCGGTGGAGGCCGATGCCCTGACCCTGGCGTGGCTGGACCGCACCACTGAATTGCCCACCCAGTCGCTGCGGGTTCCACGGGCGCTGTATGACGACATCGTGGCCGACGCGGACGGCTGGCGCATCCTGCGCGCCCGCTTCGAGGGTCACCCCTTCGTCGACATCGCCCGCGCCGTCGTGCCCCCCGCCCTTGATCCGACGGAGGACGCGGCCTAGCCCGTGCGGGCCGAGACCGCCCGCACGACATGGCGGAACAGCGCCTCGGCCATCTTTTGGACCTCGGCATCAGGTTCCGGCGGCTGGGGGGAGCGGGCGGCGGCCCGGTGAAATTCGTCCTGCACGAAGTGGTCGATTGCCGGGATGCGGGGCCCCGACCCCAGTTCGGACGTCTGCGCCTTGCGGTCGAGCAAGTCGGCGATGAGGCCCCGCAGGGCAGGGTCCAGGTCGATCTCGGCCAGCAATGTCGGCAAATCCATCGGGATGCGGCCGGTGTCGTGGCTGCGGTCCCAGCGCAGGGCGGCGGCGGGGCGCAGGCAGTAGAAGTATTTCTTGAGCGGGACGTCCTCCCGTCCGTCGATCTGGCGGCGGAACTGGGTGCGTCCCAAGTGCAGATAGTGATGACGGGCCGCCGTGCGATGGTCGATGCGGGCGGCGAGGCCGGCAAGCGCCGTCAGGGCCGCGCCGGCCCGATAGACGATGGGGGAGTTCAGCCACTCCAGCAGCGCCGGATTGCCCTTCAGCAGCAAGATCAGCGCCTTGCGGATGTCCCAGCCGTTGACATCCAGGTCGCCATCAATGGGCAGTTCGATGACGTCGCGGCCTTCCCGCAAGGAGAGATACCAGTCCACCGGCCGGGCATAGACGAAGCGGACATCATAGTCGCTGTCCGGCGAGGCGAAGCCCCAGGCGCGGCTGCCCGATTCCACCGCGAACAGAATGTGCGCATCGTGCTCATGCTCGATGCGATCCAGCGTGGCGCGGATGATCTCGTGCATGCCAGCGCAAATTTCCGTCGTCATGTCCGCGCGTTCCTGACCTGTTGCTGATCCGCCGCCATTGACGACAGGATGCGGCCGGCCTGTGCCCGTTCCGGTCACAGGGCGAGAGTGGAATTTTTTCGATCCCGGTGGAAAGGGTGACCAGAGCTGTCACCCTTCCATGCCAGAACAGCGGGTGAAAGCGGAAGATGCTTTCCGGCTTCCGGGCCGACGTGGAACGGTTACCTGTGTGCCGGTTCGAGTCCGGCCGATGCCCCGCGGCGTCGTTGCTCAACTGGTAGAGCGAGGAACCCCCGCCGTTCCCCCACCCATGCCCGGATGCTGCTGCGTCGACTCCTGCCGGGCCGGACTGCTTCGGTTACCGAATTCAGATCGCTCCTTCGGGAGGGACCGAGGCAACACGCATGCCCGGCAGGACCGACCGACCATCAGAAAGGGCAAACGATGACGTATGGACGGCTTTTCAGCCTTCGTCAGGCCGTGCCCCAGACCGCGGTCGCGCAAAGCGTGCCGCTTCCGGGGCAAATCCCCAACGCCGCCGGTGGACACTGGTACAGGGTAAGCGATTGGGCGCTCCTCGACCGCTTCCTGGTCCTGGGGTCCGAAGGCGGTACATTTTACGTGGATGAGCGGTCGCTCACCCGCGACAACGCGCACGCCGTGCAACGCTGCCTGGAGAAGAACGGGCGGCGGGTGGTCGCCCGCGCGGTCGAGATCAGTCAGGCCGGCCGGGCGCCGCGCAACGATCCCGCCCTTTTCGTGCTGGCCCTGGCGGCGGCGGCGGCCGATGAGGCGACGCGCCGGGCGGCCCTGGAGGCGCTGCCCCTGGTCGCCCGGACGGGAACCCATATCCTGGCCTTCGCCGACATGGTGGCGGGGGTGCGGGGCTGGGGGCGGGGATTGCGGCGTGGCGTCGCCCGCTGGTTCACCACCCAGACCTCGGAGCGGCTGGCTTTCCAGGCGGTGAAGTACATGAACCGGGACGGCTGGGCGCTGCGCGATTTGCTGCGCCTCGCCCACCCGTTGACCGACGACGGCCCGACCCGGCTGCTGTTCGACTGGATCGCCCATCCCCGCCGGCAGGAGGCGGTGACCGCCGCCCGCGATGCCTTTCCGCTGATCGATGGCCTGTACCGGGTCCGCGCGGCGGGCGGTGCCGCCGAGGCGGCCGCCATCATCCGCGACCGGCGCCTGCCGCGCGAGGCGGTACCGACCGACCTGCTCGGCTGCCCGCAGGTGTGGGAGGCGCTGCTGGCCGACATGCCCATGGGGGCGATGATCCGCAACCTGGGCAAGTTGAGCCAGGTGGGGCTGCTCACTCCTGACTCCGAGGCGGCGGCCACCGTTCTTCGCCGTCTGGCCGATGATGGGGCGATGGCACGGGCGCGGAGTCATCCGGTGCAGGTGCTGCTGGCGCTCAAAACCTATGCCCGGGGGCGGGGGGTGCGCGGAAAGCTGTCCTGGACCGCCGTGCCGGCGGTGGTGGAGGCGCTCGACGATGCCTTCGACCGCGCCTTCGCCACCCTGGAACCGACCGGCAAGCGGATCCTCGTCGGCGTCGATGTGTCGGGGTCCATGCGCCATGCGCGCTGCACCGGGTCGCCGTCCTTGACCGCCCTGGAGGCCGCGGCGGCCATGGCCATGGTGTTCGTGCGGTCGGAACCACGGGTGGAGGTGGTCGGGTTCGACACGGCGCTGCATGACATCCCCCTGGCCCCGCGCCAGCGGCGGGTCGACGCGCTGCGGTTGTTCGACCGCTGGGGCGGCGGCACCGATGTGTCCCTGCCGATCCTCCACGTCCTGCACCAGAAGCGGGAGGTGGATGCCATCGTCATGATCACCGACAGCGAAACCTGGGCCGGGCGGCAGCATCCGGTCCAGGTGCTGCGGCAATACCGCGAGAGCGTCAATCCGACGGTGAAGGCCGTGGTGCTGGCGACCGCCGCCAACGCGGGATCGGTGGTGCCCGACGACGATCCCTATGCCCTGGGATGCGCCGGCTTCGATGCCGCCGTGCCGCAGGTGGTCGGGGCTTTCCTGACGGCATGAGCGTGCCGAGTCGGCCTGCCCGCGCCGTGACGACGGGGGCCCGTTTGCGCTTGCATTCGGGCCCCCGTTCCGGTACTCCCTCCGCTTTGATTGCGGTGGGCATCTGCCCTGCTGGCAAGATACGTTTCCACAGTCTCGCCTTGACGAGAAACGGCTCCGGGGTGGCGTCGCGGGCCGCGGATGACCTGCTTCCATGGGAGGGATGCCCCAGTGTCTCAGTCCGAATACCTGTTCACCAGCGAATCCGTGTCGGAAGGCCACCCGGATAAGGTGTGCGACCGGATCTCCGATACGATCGTCGACACCTTCCTCGCCGCCGACCCCGAGGCGCGTGTCGCCGTCGAGACGCTGGCGACCACCAACCGCATCGTGCTGGCTGGTGAAGTGCGCGGCCCCGCCGCCATCACCCACGACGTGCTGATCGAGAAGGCGCGCGAGGCCGTGCGCGCCATTGGCTATGAACAGGACGGTTTCGACTGGCGCACCGCCGAGGTGTCCTGTTACGTCCACTCGCAGTCCGCCGACATCGCCGTCGGCGTCGACGCGGCGGGCAACAAGGACGAAGGCGCCGGCGACCAGGGCATCATGTTCGGTTACGCCTGCGACGAGACCGACGAACTGATGCCGGCCCCCATCGCCCTGTCGCACCGCATCCTGAAGGGCATGGCGGCGGCCCGTCACGCCGGCAGCGTGCCTTTCGGTCCCGACGCCAAGAGCCAGGTGACCCTGCGCTACGTCAACGGCAAGCCGGTCGGCGCCACTTCCGTGGTGGTTTCCACCCAGCATGCCGAGCAGGTGACGCAGGAAGAGGTGCGCGACCTGGTGCGCCCCTTCGTGCTCGATGTGCTGCCCGAGGGGTGGATGTGCGCCGAGGACGAGTTTTACGTCAATCCGACCGGCCGTTTCGTCATCGGCGGGCCGGATGGGGACTGCGGCCTGACCGGCCGTAAGATCATCGTCGACACCTACGGCGGCGCGGCGCCCCACGGCGGCGGTGCCTTCTCCGGCAAGGATCCCACCAAGGTGGACCGCTCCGCCGCCTATGCCGCCCGCTATCTGGCCAAGAACGTGGTCGGCGCCGGCCTTGCCTCCAAGTGCCTGATTCAGCTGTCCTATGCCATCGGCGTCGCCAAGCCGCTGTCGGTCTACGTGGATTGTTACGGCACCGGTCAGGTGGACGAAGGCAAGCTGTCGGCGGTGTTGCAGGAGCTGATGAACCTCAGCCCGCGCGGCATCCGCACCCACCTCCAGCTCAACCGCCCGATCTACGCCCGCACCGCCGCTTACGGCCATTTCGGCCGCCAGCCGGAGGAAGACGGCGGTTTCTCGTGGGAGAAGTTGGACCTGGTCGCCGAGCTGAAGAGCGCCTTCGGTGTCACGGCGGCCGTCTGATCCGGCGCCGCAGGAGAACGGGGCGCCGTCCAGGCAGGACGGCGCCCTCTTCCATGCCGCCGATCCGCGCTTTTATGGCCGTCGCAAGGGCAAGCGCCTGAAATCCACCCGCCAGCGGCTGGTGGAAGACCTGCTGCCACGGGTGGCCGTGGCCGAGCCGGCGGAGGGCGAGACCCTCGACCTCGCCGCCCTGTTCCCGCGCCCCATGCGGGCCTATGCCCTGGAAGTCGGCTTCGGCAACGGCGAGCATCTCGCCGGCTGGGCGGCCCGTCACCCGGACATCGGCTTCATCGGCGCCGAACCCTTCATCAATGGCGTTGGCGCCCTGCTGGTGCAGATGGAGGACCAGGGGCTCGACAACATCCGCGTCTTCACCGACGACGTGCGCCGGCTGCTGCCGGCCATTCCGGCCAATGCGCTGGAAAAGGTGTTCGTCCTGTTCCCCGATCCGTGGCCCAAGGCCCGCCACGCCCGCCGCCGCTTCATCAACGTCTCCAACCTCGACCTGCTGGCCGAGCGCATGGTGGACGGGGCGGAGCTGCGTGTCGCTTCCGACGACATGGTGTACGTGCGGTGGAGCCTGATCCAGGCCACCAATCACCCGGCCTTCGGCTGGACGGCGGAAAAGCCCGAGGACTGGCGCCAGCGGTGGCCGGACGGCTTCCCCACCCGCTATGAAGCGAAACAGATTCGCGGCGAACCCAAGTACCTGACCTTCCGCCGTCTGCCGCGCCCGCTCGGCTGATCAAGCGGAGGCGCCGCCGCCATCGGCCAATTCCTCGATGATCCAGCGGCGGAAGGCGGCGAGGGCGGGGCGACGCCCGGCATCGGGCGCGCTCACCAGCCAGTAGCCGGCGGCGCAGGGGCGCGGCGGCCCGAACACCGGCGCCAGCCGGCCGGCGGCGATCTCCGGCAGCACGATGGGCAGGCGCCCCATGGCGACGCCCAGACCCTGCACCGCCGCCTCCAGCGCCATGTGAATGGTGTCGAAACGCAGGCCCCGGCGGGTGTCGAGGGCTGGCCCCTCGCCGAGGCTCACCCAGGTGTCCCAGTCGTCGGACACGCTGACCACATGCAGCAGGGTGGCGCGGTCCAGATCGGCCGGGGTTGTCAGGGTGGCGGCAAGGGCCGGGGTACAGACCGGTACCAGATCCTCCCCCACCAGCCGCACCGCCTCCACCCCGACCCAGCCGCCATGACCGCGACGGATGGCGGCATCGACGCCGTCGCGCGGAAACTCCACCTGCCGGTGGGCGGTGTCGATGGCGACGTCGATATCCGGGTGGCGGGCCTGGAACCGGGTCAGGCGCGGGATCAGCCAGCGCAGGGCGAAGCTCGGCGCCACGCTCAGCGCCAGCCGGCCGGAGGGCGCCCGCCCTGGCACCGCCTCGGTGGCCCCGGCGATCCCTTCCAGCGCCTGCCGCACGCCCGGCAGATAGGCTTGCCCGGCGGCGGTGATGGCGATGGCGCGGTGGCCCCGCGCGAACAGCGGCACGCCCAGCCAGTCCTCCAGGGTCTGGATGCCGTGGCTGACGGCGCTGGGCGTCAGGTTCAGTTCCTCCGCCGCCAGCTTGAAGCTGAGATGGCGGCCGGCGGCCTCGAACAGGCGCAGGGTGTTCAGCGGCGGCAGACGGTAGGCCATGGCGGGACGGCTGGCTCGTTCGAGTGGGGTGACACCCCAGAATCGGCGCAAAGCGAAGGAGGAGCAACTCCTTTTGCGGAGTTCGGATGAGCGATGTTCACCCGAGGCTGAGAACTTCCCGGTCAACAGCAGCCAGGGCGGGCGGCTAGGCTAAAGGCCATCCTGGCTTTGGTCGGTGGAGATTTCGCCTCTCATGTCGTCGCCTCTCGTTCTGGTCGACCGCCGCGACCGTGTTGCCTGCCTGACCCTGAACCGGCCGCAGGCCCGCAATGCCCTGTCGCGGGCGCTGGTCGATGCCCTCACCGCCGCCTTGGCCGCGGCCGATGACGATCCGTCGGTGGCGGTGATCCTGCTGGCCGCCGCCGGACCGCACTTCTGCGCCGGCGCCGACATCGCCGAAATGGCGGCGTTGGAGCCGGAAACCCTGCTCGCCGAGGATTTCAGCGGCGGCTGCCCGGCGCTGGCGGCGGTGGGCAAGCCGGTGGTCGCGGTGGTCCAGGGGGCGGCGCTGGGCGGCGGCTGCGAATTGGTGGAACTGTGCGACATCGTGATCGCCGCCGACACCGCCCGCTTCGGCCACCCGGAGATCACCCTGGCCACCATGCCCGGCTGCGGTGGCACGCAACGCCTGATGCGGGCGGTGGGCAAGGCGGTGGCGCTCGACATGCTGCTCACCGCCCGCACCCTGTCCGCCCCGGAGGCGGTGGCCGCCGGTCTGGTGTCGCGGGTGGTTCCGGCGGACCGGTTGGCGGCGGAGGGGCTCGCCATCGCCAGCCAGATCGCCGCTCGGTCCGCCGACGCCGTCCAGCGCCTCAAGCGGGCGGCGCTGGCGGCCCACGACCTGCCGCTCGCCGCTGGCCTCACCCTGGAGCGCCACCTGTTCCACCAAGGGTTCCTGGCACCCGATCGGCGGACCGCCATGGCCGCCTTTGTCGCCAAACCTTCGTCAACGTCTCCGTCATCCTGAGG
>JAEWWF010000180.1 GCA_023396465.1 Pseudomonadota bacterium | reverse complement strand
GCCGCCCATCAGGTGCTGTCGTCGGCCGGCGAGCTATCGCGGCAGGCCAGCGTGCTGAAGACCCAGGTGCGCGAGTTCATCGCCACCGTCCGGGCGGCGTGACCCGACAGTCGGGGGAGGGGCGATGTAAGGACCAAGGCCGCGGAGCGTGATGCTCCGCGGCCTTGGCGATGGTGGGCAGGGGGCGGCTTCCCCGTCAGGCGGTGTGGGCGAGACGACGGTCGCGGCGGCGCTGGCGCCAGTTGCGGACCTTCACGCGCATCATCAGCGCGCTCGGCGTCACGATCAGCGTCAGGATGGTGGCGAAGGTCAGGCCGCACACCAGGGCGATGGATAGCTGCGACCACCATTGCATGCTCGGCGCTCCCACCGAGACATGGCGGTTCACGAAGTCGATGTTCACTTGGAACATCATCGGCAGCAGGCCGAGGCCGGTGGTGATGGTGGTCAGCATCACCGGGCGCAAGCGCTGCACGCCGGTGCGCAGGATGGCCTCGTGCGGGTCGGCGATCTCGTGCTTGAGGCGGTCGTAAGTGTCGATCAGCACGATGTTGTTGTTCACCACGATGCCCGCCAGCGCGATCACCCCGATGCCCGACATGATGATCCCGAACGGCTGCTGGAAGATCAGCAGGCCGAGGAACACGCCGATGGTCGACATCACCACCGCGCTCAGGATCAGGAAGGCCGAGTAGAAGCTGTTGAACTGCGTCACCAGGATGATCGCCATCAGGAACAGGGCGATGCCGAAAGCCTGCATGAGGAAGGCCTGACTCTTGGCCTGTTCCTCGTCCTCGCCCTTGAACACGATGGTCAGGCGCGGGTCGAGGTCGCCGTCGTCGCGCATCCAGGTCTGCAACTCGGCCAGTTTGTCGGCCACCAGCAGGCCCTGCGCCACGTCGGCGGAGACGGTCACCACCTGCTGGCCGTCGACGCGGCGGATTTCGCCGGTCTTGGGCTGCGCCTCGCGGGTGACGAAGGCGCCCACCGGAACGGAGCCGTTGGCGGTGTTGACCGTGATGCGGTCCAACTGCTCAAGGGTGCGGTATTGGTCCGGGTAGCGGGCGACGATGTCGATTTCGTCGTCGGTGTTGTCCGGCCGGTAGGAGGTGAACTTGAGGCCGTTGGTGACCATCTTCACCATGTCGCCGACCCCGCGCACGTCGATGCCATAGCGGGCGGCCTCGGCGCGGTCGACCGACAGTTCCCAGTCGATGCCGGGAATGGCGCGGGTGTCCTCGACGTCGGTGAAGCCGCCGAGTTGGGCCATGCCTTCGCGGATGCGTGCCGCGGCGGTGTAGAGCATGTCCTTGTCGATGCCGCTCATCTGCACCTGGATCGGCTTGCCGACCGGCGGGCCTTGTTCCTGCTCGCGCACTTCGATGGTCAGGCCGGCGAACTCCGGCGCGCTGGTGCGCGCGCGGATGTCTTCCAGGATATCGCGGGCGGGTCGGCGGTTTTCCCAATCGACGAAATCGAGGCCGACGGAGCCGATGACATCCTCCGACGCCTCGCGGTCGGCGGCGTTGCGGCCGGTCTTGACGTAGACGGCTTCCAGGCCGTCCATCTCCAGCGCCACGTCCTCCACCTGCCGCACCATGGCATCCATCTCGTGAACCGACAGGTTGCCGCGGGCATGGACGTAGACGAAGGCCATCTCCGGTTCGACGTTGGGGAAGAACTCGACGCCGCGCCCGAAGGCGCCATACAGCACCTGGCTGCCGATCAGCAGGCCGACGGCGGCCAGCAGCACCGTGCCGGGACGCTTCAGGGTGACGTCGAGCACGCGCGCATAGAGGCCGGTGGCACCGCGCAGGTCGCGCACGTCGCCTTCCTCGCTGGCGGCGATGGCTTTCATGGTTTCCGGGTCGGCCTCGCCGGGTTTGCCGAAGATGGCCCCGAGGGTGGGCACGAAGATCAACGCCATGAACAGCGAGGCGGTCAGCGTCGCCAGCAGGGTATAGGGCAGGTACTTCATGAACTCGCCCACCACCCCGGTCCAGAACGCCAGCGGCAGGAAGGCGGCCAGCGTGGTGGCGGTGGAGGCGATGACCGGCCAGGCCATGCGCTTGGCGGCCAGGGCATAGGCTTCGCGGCGGTGCAGGCCCTCGGTCATCTTGCGGTCGGCGTACTCGGTGACGACGATGGCGCCGTCCACCAGCATGCCCACGGCCAGGATGAGGCCAAACAGCACCACCATGTTGATGGTCAGGCCGGCGACGCCGATGACCAGGATCGCCATGAGGAACGAGCCGGGGATGGCGACACCCACCAGCAGCCCGGAGCGCAGGCCGAGCGCCCCCACCACCACCACCATCACCAGCAGCACGGCGGCGATGACGTTGTTGGTCAGGTCGTTCAGGCTGTTGCGGATTTCGATGGATTGGTCCTGCATGTAGGTGACGTCGATGCCGACCGGCCAATTCTGCCGTTCGCGTTCGACCACCGCGCGCACTGCCTCCACCGTCTCGATGATGTTCTCGCCGGTGCGCTTGACCACTTCCACCGTCAGCCCCGGCTTGCCATTGACGCGGGCGAAGCCTTCCGGGTTCTCGAAGCCGCGCCGGCCGGTGCCGATGTCGGCCAGGCTGACGATGCTGTTGCCCTGCACCTTGATGGGCAGGTTCATGACTTCCGGCACCGTCTCGATCAGCCCCGGCACCTTGACGGCGAAGCGCCCGGCGCCGCTGTCCAGATTGCCGGCGGCGACCAGGGTGTTGTTGCCCGAGAAGAAGCGCACGAAGTCGTCCGCCGACAGGTTGTAGGCTTCCACCAGCGTCGGATCGATGATGACTTGCCCCTGTTCCTCGCGGTCGCCGCCGATGGTGGCTTCCAGCACTTGCGGCAGGCCCTCGACCTCGTCCTGAAGCGCGTTGGCGATGGCCAGCAGGGTGCGTTCCGGCACGTTGCCCGACAGGGCGATCACCAGCACCGGGAACAGGCTGAAGTTGACCTCGTTGACCTTGGGTTCCTCGGTGTCGGAGGGCAGTTCGGTCTTGGCCTTGTCCACCTGTCGGCGGACGTCGTTCAGCGCCTTGTCGGCATCGAAGCCGGCCTCGAACTCCAGCAACACGTTGGCGCCGCCCTCGTAGGCGGTGGAGCGCATCTCCTTGACGCCTTCCACCGTGCGCAGTTCCTTCTCCATCGGCTTGATGAGCATGCGCACGGCGTCATCCGGCGAGATGCCGGTGTGGGTGAGCGACACATAGATCAGCGGGATGTTGATGTCCGGCGCCGATTCCTTGGGGATCTGCACGAAGGTGATGGTGCCAGCCAGCAGGATCAGGGCGAGGGTCGAGATGACCGTGCGCGCGTGATGGATGGCGGCGTCGATGATGGCATTCACTGCGTCAGGCCCTCCTGCACGCTCTCGGGCATCTGGCCGAGGGCGGGGGCGGCGGCGGTGCCGGGGGAGGTGGGCGCCGGGGCCAGCACCGGCGTCACCCGTTCACCGGGGCCGACCACCTCCTGTCCGACGGTGATGATGCGGATGCGGTCGGGTAGGCCGGTCAGCCACACGGCGTCGGTGCTGGCGCCCATCATCTCCACCGGGTGGAAGTGGACGACGTCGCTGTCATCGACGGTCTTGATGCCGATGGTGCCGGCGTCGTCCAGGGTCAGCAGCGCCGGCGAGACGCGGTGCGCCGTCACATGCCGCAGCGGTAGCCGCAACTCGGCGGTTTGACCGTCGCGCAGGCTCATATTGGGGTTGGGCACCTCCAACTCCACCGTGAAGGTGCGGGTGCTGGCATCGGCCACCGGCGAGACGAAGGTGACCGTGCCGTCCAACTCAGGTCCGTTGAAGATGCTGGCATGACCGACGGCTCCCACCTCGATGTCGCCCACCCGCCGTTCCGCCACGTCGGCGCGGATCACCAGCGGATCAAGGTCGACCAGGGTCGCCACCTCGCCGCCCGGCGACAGGACGTCGCCGATTTCCACCGGTCGGCTGGCCAGCACGCCGGCGAAGGGCGCGCGGATGGTGGTGCGTTCGATGTCGAGGCGGATTTCGGCCAGGTCGGCCTGGGCTTCCTCCAGCGCCGCCTTGGCTTCCGCCAGCTTGACGCGGGAGGCGAAGTTGCGGGCCTGGAGATCGCGGGCGGCGTCGTATTCGATGCGGGTCTGCTCGACCTTGGCCTGGGCGCGGCCGAGACGGGCCTGACGGTCGCCGGGGGCGATGCGCAGCAGCACGTCGCCTTCGTTGACCAGATTGCCCCGGCGTTTCATCACCTCGGCCACCTGGCCGGAGGTCTCGGTGCGGATGGTCAGAATGCGGTCGGCGATGGTGCGGCCGCTGGTGGCCAGGGTGTCGACGCGCTCGGTGGCGACCGACTCAGCCACCCGGACGGAGGTGAGGGGGCGTTCCGCCTCGCGCTCGGCGGGGGAGTTGGTGGCCGGGCCGCTGGCGGAGAAGGCCCCCGATCCGATCCAGGCCACGGCGGTCAGCAGGATGAGGGCGGCAATGACATAGGAACGGCGCATGGCGGGGATCACTTCGCGGCTAGGCGGGACGAAGCGCCGGGCGACGGCACGGCATCCCTTGATGCCGTCGCCGTCGCGGCGGTGTCGTCGCGCAATTGCGGGGTCTGTTCGGCTTCGGCAAGGGCTGTCACCAGCGCGTCTCCGTTCCGGTCGATGTGGTCGATCAGGGCGCGGTACATGGTGAAGCCCAGGTCATGAACGAATTTCTGGCCCGGCGTCAGGTCTTCCGGCGGACACTGCATCATCATGTCCAGTTCCATCTGATGGGCGGCACGATAGGCTTGTAGAATCCCGGCCACATGATCCGACGGCAGCAGGTGAGCCAAGGTGAGGACGACCAGCGTATCGGAGCGGAACCTGTCGGGCTGGGGCGGCGCCATCATCCGTTGGGTCAGCGCCCTCAGCCCCTTGGCGGTGAGGCGGTAGACCTTCTTGTCGGGGCGGCGGGCCTGTTCCTCGGCGGTACACTCCACAAGCCCCTCCGCCGTCAGGGCGGTGAGGGCTGGGTAGATCGATCCAAAGCTGATGGGATGCAGGCAGCCATAGCTGCCTTCCTCGAACAGCTTGCGGATATCGTACCCGGACGCCGGCCCGTTCGCGAGGGCCCCTAGGCACAAGGTCTTGGCATCCATTCTGGAAGCTCCGCGGTGACAGGAGTATCGGCTCGATACATGGGGTATCGAGGCGATATATAGCGGAATGATATAGACGGCACAACCCATGTTCCTTGGCAATCAGCGGCGCATGGTTCCCAAGCCAAAGGCCCTCCCATTGCATTGCTGCAATGCAACAGAATGGCTCGTG
>JAEWWF010000160.1 GCA_023396465.1 Pseudomonadota bacterium | reverse complement strand
GTGAGTGATGACCTTGCCGGGGTGGGCGGCCAGCGCCCGCAGCAGATCGTATTCCTTGCGCGACAGGCGGACCGCCTGCCCTTCCACCGTCACCAGCCGCTTGGCCAAGTCGATCTCAAGCCGGTCGGTGCGCACCACCGGCTCGTCGCTGCCGGCCGGGCCGACCTGGCGCAGGGCGGCGCGCATGCGCGCCATCAGCTCGCCCATGCCGAAGGGCTTGGTGATGTAGTCGTTGGCGCCGCGATCGAGGGCCTCCACCTTGTCGCCCTCGTCCGATCGCACCGACAGCACGATGATCGGCATGGTGGACCATTCACGCACGCGGGCGATCACCTCCATGCCGTCCAGGTCGGGCAGACCGAGGTCGAGCACCATCAGGTCCGGCTTGTCGACCGTCGCCGCCCGGATGGCGGCGTTGGCGTCCTCGGCCTCTACCACGGCATAGCCGTGGGCGTTGAGGCTGGCCTTGAGGAACCGGCGGATCTGCGGTTCGTCGTCGACGATCAGGATCTTGGCGTTGCCGGTGGCGTCGTTGGGCATGGCGGGTGTCTCTCTCAGGGCACGGGCGCGTCGTCGTCGAAATCATCGGGCAGCCTGCCGGCCGGCACCCGCACGGGCAGGCGGACACGGAACACGCTGCCCTGGTTCGGGCCGTCGCTTTCCGCCTCGATGGTGCCGCCGTGACCTTCGACGATCCCCTTGCAGATGGCAAGGCCGAGACCGGTGCCGGCCACCACCCGGTCGCGGGCGTAGACACGGAAGAACTTGTCGAAGATGCGCTCGCAGTGTTCCTGCGGGATGCCGATGCCTTGGTCCTGCACCTCGATGACGATCCAATTGGCTTCGTGGCGGCCGCGGATGGTGATGGTGGAGCGCACCGGCGAGTACTTCACCGCGTTGTCCAGCAGGTTCATCAGAACGTGCTCCATCAGCACGAAGTCCACCTGGAATAGCGGCATCATGGGGGCGATGTCCACCGTCACCGTCACCTTTTCCAGGCGGCTTTCCATGCGTTCCAGGGTGGTGCCGACCAGATCGTCCAGGTCCACCCACTGCGGCTTGGGCACGGTGGCGCCAGCCTCCAGCTTGGTCATTTGCAGCAGGTTGCCGACGAAGCGGTTCAGCCGTTCGGCTTCCTCCAGGATGGTGGTCAGCAGGTCGCGCTGCACCTCCTCGCTGTAGGAACGGCCGTAGGCCAGCAGCGAGGTGGTGGAACCGATGATGGAGGCCAGCGGCGTGCGCAGGTCGTGGCTGAGCGATGACAGCAGGGCCGAGCGCAGGCTTTCGGTCTCCGCCACCACCCGCACGTTCTCCACCTCGCGGTTCAGCTGCATGCGTTCCAGCGCCAGGGCGGAGAATCCAGCCAGGCTCTCCAACTGGCGGCGGAAGGTGGGGCTGCGCAGCGAGGCGGGGTCGTCGGCGGCCACCACCAGTACCCCGATGATGGTCGATCCGGTGCGCAACGGTTGGAACATGCGGCCGGCGTTGCTGTGAACGGCGGTACCGCGCCCGGCGGCCTCGCCATAGCGGCGTACCCAGGCGGCGATCTTCCAGTCGGCATCGGGCAGCGCGCCGCCCTCCGGCCAGGCGACGCACAGCTCGTCGGCCTCGGCGTCGGAACCGGCCGGGCCGGGGTCGGCATCGGCCACCATGCGGCGCGGCAGCAGCACCTGCACCTCCACGTACAGCAGGTCGCGCAACTGGCGGGCGATGGCGTCCAGCACCTGATGCGGGTCGGAGGTGGCGGCGATCTCCCGCGACAGGTGGTAGAGGGCGCCGGTATGGCGCTCCCGCCGCCGGGCCGCCTGGGCCTGATCGTGCAGCCGCCCGGCCAGGTTGGAGGTGATGGCCGCCAGCACCAGGAAGATGGCGAGCTGGAAGATCTGTTCGGGCTGGTCGGGGGTGACGGAGAATCGGGGCTCGACGAAGAACATGTTGAACATCGCCAGCCCCAGCACCGAGGTGAACAGGGCGGAGGCGAAACCGTAGGCGGTGGCGGCATAGACCACCGCCATCAGCATGATGATCGACAGGCTCTCCGACGGCAGCAGCGGGTCGAGCACCTTGATGAGCCCCGCCGCCATGCAGGCGGCGACGGCGCCGGCCAGATACTCGTGAAACCACGGCCGGCCTTCGTCGATGCGCCACGGCAGGGCGAAGGCGTCGACGCTGACGTCCGGCCCCGGCACGATGTGGACGCCAAGGGTGCGGAACCGCTCCATCAACTGGTCGGCGAAGGGGCGCCGCCACAGCCGCCGCAGCCCGCGCACCGGTGGCCGGGCCACCACCACCTCGGTGATGCCCTGGGTGCGGATGAACTCGCTCACCTCCTCCAGCAGGTCGGGCCCGCCGAGGGAGACAACCTCGGCCCCCAGGTGGTCGGCCAGATGCAGGGCCTCCGACATCTCCCGTTGCAGGGCGCGCGGCAGACGGTGGTTCCAGGCGGTGTCCACGTAGGCGACGTACCAGGTGGCACCGTTGCGGTCGGCCAGCCGGTGGCCGTCGTGGACCAGCCGGTCGGGGCGGCCGATGTCGGACAGCAGCACCAGGATGCGCGGCGGCGGCGCCGGTTCGCCTTGGCTGGCCTCGCCGCCGCCGACACTTTCCGACCACTGTTCCAGCGACTGGCGGTGGACGTGGCGGGCGGTGACGCCGATGGCCACTTCGCGCAGCACCGACAGGCACTCGACGCCATAGATCGGCGCCAGTGCGTCGTAGTCGTCCGGCCCCAGCATGAGCTGGTGGGCCTCGAAGCGGGCGGCCAGATCCTGCGGCGTGGCGTCAATGAGTTCGATCTGATCGGCCTCGGCCAGGAAGGCCTCCGGCAGAACGTCCTCGGGCGGGATCAGGGCCAGCACGCTGATGCGGTCGCGGGCGCTTTCCAGATGGGCGGCGGACACGGCGGCATAGACGTCGATGCCGCGATTGAGCAGGTCGTCGAGCTGCGAATCGCCCATGGCCAGCCGGGCGATCTGTCGGTTGCTGCCGCGCAGGCCCTTCACCACCACCACGTCGGGCGTCAGGCGCATGAGGTCTTCCACCTGCGCCGAGCGGACTACCACGATGTCGCCGTCCTGCACTTCCGGCGGCAGGGCGGCGATGTCATCGGGGATCAGCAGGCCGATCACCGGCCGCCGGCTGTCGGGGGCGCTGTCGCGGCGCAACCGGTGCAGGACGTCCATCTGGGCGGCCATCACGGTCGCCACCGTGGCGGACCCCGGCGCGATACCGAGGAACACCTTCAGGCGCCCACGGGGCGGTGCCGTGTCGGTGGCGGTAGCGGCATCGGGGCCGGACCCCGGCTGCGGGTCAAGAACGGGGGAGGTGTGGTCGCGGTCGGTCATGACCGGATCATCCTCGGGCGGGCGCGGTATGGCGTCGTCTCCTTCGTTACGGCGGTGGCGGCGGCCGACCGCAGCATGATGTCGGCCACCACCGGCAGGTGGTCGGAGGCCTGCCGGGCCAGCCGGCTGGCGTGGGCCCGCACGCGGCCGACGATGGTATCCGGCACCGCCCAAATCCGGTCCAGGGCCAGAAACGGCAGATGGGCGGGGAAACTTGCCGGGCTGCGGCGCCAGCCGAGCGGTGGCCCCAGGTGGCGCATGGCCGACAGGTCCGGCCACCAACTGTTGAAGTCGCCCATTATTACCACGGGATGATCCCCCCGTGCCGCGACAATTTCCCCCAGGCGGGCATGCTGCCGTGCCCGCTCCCACACCCGCAGGCCAAGGTGCGCCACCACCACCCGCACCGGGCGGCCGCCGCCGCCGGGATCGAGGTCGGCGACCACCGCCCCGCGCGGCTCGTAAGGGGAGACGGAGAGGTCGATCAGGTGGCTGGACAGCAGCGGCCGGCGGGTCAGGAGAACGTTACCAAAACGCGCCTCTTTCAGCACGATGTTGGGGCCGGCCACCGCCATCATGCCGGTCCGTTCGGCCAGATAGGCGAACTGGTCGGGGATGCCGTCGATTTCGGGCCGGGCCGCCACCTCTTGCAGGCCGATGACGTCGGCGTCGATTTCGGCCAGCACTCCGGCGATGCGGGCGGGATCATAGGCGCGGTCGTTGCCGATGCAGGAGTGGATGTTGTAGGTGGCGAAACGCAACGGCATGGCGCGGATCAGCTCTCGTCGTCGCCGTCGCCACCGCCGGCCTGCCGCCTCCGTGCCACCAGCCGTTGCAGCCAGACGCTGACCGCCAGCCACAGCGCCAGACAGCCGACCAGCAGGGCGATGCGTCCGGGCGACGGCGACTCGATCAGGTCCATGATGCTCGATCCCAGCAGGGTCATCACCGCGATGCCGGGCAGCATGCCGAGGACGGTGCCGGTCAGGTAGTCGCGGAAGCGCACATGGCTGGCCCCCGCCACCAGATTGATGAGCACGAAAGGGGCGACCGGCGCCACCCGCAGGAACACCACGGCGACGATGCCGCGGTCGCCCAGCGCCTTGCTCATGCGGTTGACGCCGCGCCCGGCGTATCGCTGCACCAGCCCCCTCCCCAGCGCATGGCCGACCCAGAAGGCCAGCGCGGCGGCGGCGATGGAGCCGATGCCGGCATAGACGAAGCCCAGCCAGGGTCCGAACACCATGGCGGTGACGGTGATCAGCACGGTGATGGGAAAGGCGATCAGCCCGAGCACCAGATAGGCCGCCAGCACTGCCAGGGGGGTCCATGGGGTGCCGCGCATGCGGTCCGCCCACCGCAGGAAGACATCGGGGTCGAGGCCTTCGCGCAGCGGCGTGAGGGTCCATGCCGCGACGGCGGCGGCCAGCACCGCCACCAGCACCAGGCCGGTCCACAGGTGGCGCGGGTGGCGGCGGGGATGGTCGGGCGGTGGCGGCACCTGTTCGGCCAAGACACGCTCCAGGTCCAGGGGTTCCTCGGGATCGCCGAGTCGGTTCAGCAGCACCACGCTGCCGTCGGCCTCCACCGCCTCGGCCGTCACCGGCACCAGATCGCGGCGGGGATCGCGTTGGGCCAACTGGTCAAGGGCGGCGAACAGGCCGCCAGTGGCGGTCTCGGCGGCTTCAATGTCCTCGGTCGTCACTCCGGCATGCTCGGCCAGCAGACGGCGGCGCAGGGCGGTGATGGCGGCGGCGTGGTCAGGGCGGTCGGCCACCAGCGTCAGGTTGGTCTCGCTGTCGAGGCCCATGGAGCGGTTGGCGAGGTTGGCGCTGCCCACCGTCAGCACGCGGTCGTCGACCACCATCAGCTTGCTGTGGACCTTGACGTCGTGGTCGCGGCCGTCGTCGTCGCGCACCACCGGCGCCAGCAGGCGCACCCGGTCGCCGGCGCCGCTGGCCGCCAGCCGAGCCATGAAG
>JAEWWF010000070.1 GCA_023396465.1 Pseudomonadota bacterium | reverse complement strand
CCGCTGGCCGCCGTCGAGGCCCGGGCCGCCGAGCAGGCGCCGGCCCGCGGCTTTGCCGCCGCCCTCGACCGCAGCGTCGCCGCCGGCCGCCTCGCCCTCATCTGCGAGATCAAGAAGGCGTCGCCCTCCGCCGGCCTGATCCGGCCCGACTTCGACCCCGCCGCCCTCGCCCGCGCCTACGAGGCCGGCGGCGCCTCCTGCCTGTCGGTGCTGACCGACGAGCAGTACTTCCAGGGCGCCGACGGCTTCGTCGCCGCCGCCCGCGACGCCTGCGGCCTGCCGGTGCTGCGCAAGGACTTCCTCATCGACCCCTATCAGGTGGCCGAGGCCCGTGCCATCGGCGCCGACTGCATCCTCATCATCATGGCCGCCCTGTCCGACGCCCAGGCCGCCGAACTCGAGGATGCCGCCAACCGCCACGGCCTCGACGTGCTGATCGAGGTGCATGACGAGGCGGAGATGGAGCGGGCGCTGACGGTGCTGCGCTCGCCGCTGCTCGGCGTCAACAACCGCAATCTCAAGACCCTCACCATCGACCTCGCGGTGACCGAACGGCTGGCCGCCATGGTGCCGGAGGGGCGCGTGCTGGTGGCTGAAAGCGGCCTCAAGACCAACCGCGACCTCGCCCGCATGGTGGCCGCCGGTGCCCGCCGCTTCCTCATCGGCGAAAGCCTGATGAAGCAACCGGATGTCGCCGCCGCCACCCGCACCCTGTTGCAGCCGGTCGAGGCTTGAGCATGGGCGGCTTCACCCACTTCGATGCTGCCGGCAACGCTGTCATGGTGGACGTCTCCGACAAGGCGGAGACGGAGCGGGTGGCGGTCGCCCGCGGTCGCATCGAGATGCAGCCGGAAACCGCCCGGCTGATCGCCGACCACGGCGTCAGGAAGGGCGACGTGCTGGCGGTGGCGCAGCTGGCCGGCATCATGGGCGCCAAGCGGACCCCCGACCTTATTCCCCTCTGCCATCCGCTGGCCCTGACCAAGGTGGCCGTCGATCTGGAACTGGCCGGAGATGGCATCGACATCACCGCCACCTGCAAACTCAAGGGCCGTACCGGAGTGGAAATGGAAGCCCTCACCGCCGTTTCAGTGGCGGCCCTCACCGTCTATGACATGTGCAAGGCGGTGGATCGCGGGATGCGTATCACAGACATTCGACTCGTCAGCAAGAGTGGCGGCAAATCCGGCGACTGGACTGCTTCCTGACGCTTCGTTGGCTCGCGGTGGAATGCGGAGTCGCACCGGCAATGTGGTTTTTAACTTGACGGCATGCAACGAACCAAACTAGAACAAGAACAGAGCGTTTTGTGTTTGTTCGCGCTCCATTTCTGCAACGCCCGAGCCCGGAGTGTAGCCTCATGCTGACGAGGAAGCAGTACGAACTCTTGATGTTCATCGAGAAACGGCTGCGCACCACGGGCGTCTCCCCCAGCTTCGACGAGATGAAGGATGCCTTGGACCTGAGGTCCAAATCCGGCATCCATCGCCTGATCACCGGCCTTGAGGAACGCGGCTTCATCCGCCGTCTCCCCCACCGGGCCCGGGCCCTGGAAGTGCTGCGCCTGCCCGAAAACATCGGCGGCCCGCGCGGTGGCCTGGAGCCCGCGCCCGTGATGCCAGCGCCGCATCCGCTCATGCAGGCGCCAATTCCGGTCGCCACGGAGGCACGAGGCTTCCAGCCGAACGTCATTCGCGGCCACTTCGCCCCCTTGTCCGGCACCGCCACCACGTCGGCGGAGGCGGTGGACCTGCCGCTCTATGGCAAGATCGCCGCGGGCACGCCCATCGAGGCGCTGCGCGACACCACCACCACCGTGCCGGTCCCCGGCAGCCTGATCACCGGCGGCGAGCATTACGCGCTGACCGTGGAAGGGGACTCGATGATCGAAGCCGGCATCCTTGACGGCGACACGGTCATCATCCGCCGCTGCGAAACCGCCGAGAACGGCGCCATCGTCGTCGCGCTCGTCGACAGCCAGGAAGCGACCCTCAAACGCCTGCGCCGCAAGGGCTCGTCCATCGCTCTGGAACCGGCCAACGCCAAATATGAAACCCGCGTCTTCGGCCCCGACCGCGTGCAGGTCCAGGGGCGTCTAGTCGGATTGCTGCGCCAGTACTGAGGTGGATCGCCGCTAATCGCCGGTATCCGCCGCTCGAAAGCTTTCGCGATAACGGCGGAATGGAGACCATGGCCGGTCTCCCAAGGCCGCCGCCACGGTCTCGATGCGCGGCTGTGGCCCCAGCCAGATGGCATGCCCCCCCTGCCGCCATAGGCTGCGGCGGTCTATCACGGCCAGCGCCTGACCGCACCATCGCGTGAGGGAGATGCTGGCGACGATCACATCCGCCGCCCAACAGTCCTCCTGCACGGCCGCGAGGTCATGGATCAAGGCCGTCGTCAATCCGCGCGCCTTGTAGATACAGCCGGCCGCATCGCAGGTGAGATGCGGCCGGCTGTGGAGGGTAAAGGGCGACCTTGGGCCCGTACTGTCGCCGCTCTTCGGCCACGGCACCGGATCAGCCACGCCAAAGCGCTCCTGCCACAGGTCGCGGGCGAATCCATCGCTGCGGCCAGGCGACAGGATCAAGCCCCCACCGGGGCCGCGTACCGCCATGACCGTTCCTTCGGCATTCACCAGGATGTCCGGCCCCGGCTGCCACCAGGGGGTGGACATCGCGATGACGGCCACCACCAATCCTCCCAGGCGCCACGGACGCCGCCACAGGCACAACCACAACCCGCCGAGCGCCACTCCGGCCAGTCCCCCGGCGGGCATCGGCGGCACCGGGACCGTCGCGCCCGGCCATGAGGCCACCGTCGCCGCCACCCAGGAGACCGCCGCCAGCCCCTGCCCCATCAGCCACAACGGCACGCCCTCCAGCCCCAGCGGCATGGCCAGCAGCCCAAGGATGGCGGCCGGCATCACCACCGCGCTGACCATCGGCATGGCCGCCAGATTGGCGGCCAGGGAATGTACCGCCACGGTATTGAAGTGATAGGCGGCAAAGGGGGCCGTCGCCAGCGAGGCCAATACCGTCGACGCGGTCAGACCGCCCACGTAAACGGCGGCGGTCCGCAGCCAACGTCCCCTCGCTCGCCCCCGGCCGCGCCATGCCGTGAGACGCGGCGCCAGCACCTCGTAGCCGGCGACCAGCGCCACCACCGCCGCGAAGGACATCTGAAAGCTCGGCCCGACCAGCACCTCCGGCTGGGTCAGCAACACCGCGAGGGCCGCCCATGCCAAGGTGCGCAGCGATATGGCGGTGCGATCCACCAAGACCGCCGTCAAGACGATGGCGGTCATGATGAAGGCCCGCTGACTCGGCACCGCCGCGCCGGACAAGATCACGTAGAAGGCGGCGGCAAGCAAGGCAATGGCGGCGGTCAGCTTCTTGATGTCCCACCGCAAGGCGACCAGCGGCACCGCCGCCAGCAGCGCCCGCACGCCGACAAAGACCAATCCGGCGGCCAGCGTCATGTGCAGACCCGAAATGGACAGGAGATGCGCCAAGCCGGAGTCGCGGTAGGCGTCCAGGGTCCGTTCTGGGATAGCGGCACGGGCGCCGGTGATCAGGGCGGCGGCGATTTCGCCGTTCTCGCCGGGAATGGCCGCCCGCAGCCGCGCCGTCACCAGCGTTCGCAGACGCTGCGCCGCTGCCGCCACGTCGCCGCTGTCGGCCGAGACAAGGATTTCCGCCGGCGCGACCGTATAGCCCACCGCCCCCAGACCCTCGAACCAGGCATGGCGCGGGAAATTGAAGGCCCCCGGCGCGCTGGGAGCTGGCGGCGGCATCAGCACCGCCCGCAGCCGCACCGTCTCGCCGGCCTGCGGCTCCGGTCCCGTACCGCGCAGGGTGAGCCGGACAGTGGCTGGCAGCCGTGCTGGCGACAGGCGGTCCACCGAAGTCGGGGCCACCGTCAGGCGCAGACC